>CALGKJ010000228.1 GCA_937930535.1 uncultured Clostridia bacterium | reverse complement strand
AAGAAACTTTGGATATACGAGATCATGAATATTAATACTGAAAGTAATATGAATATTTTTACGATATCATAGATAAAAAAGTGAATACTGCCTCCTATTCTACTATTTACATCAAGTCCTAATATGTTCTTAACAATAAATGTAACTAAATTACTGAGCCATTCCATTTTAAGTAATTGATTATTTAACCATTCAAATACAAACAAAAGATTATCCCCCTAACATTCTTTATTTTATTTATTACACTTAACGATTTTGTGACCAATATTATCAAACAAGTTTTTTAATGAATTCAGTCCGTTTTCATTAATTGAATATTTCATCCAAACGCCGTCACGCCTGCCATTAACCAGTCCGCTATCACATAGTATTTTCATATGATAGGAAAGTGTAGGCTGTGTTATTTTAAAATCCTCAAGTATTTTGCAGGCACATAGTTCCCCTTCACAAAGCATATCAAAAATTTTTACCCTTGTTTCATCAGCCAGAGCTTTCATAAACATAGCGTATTCTCCATAGTTTTTACTCATTTTCTCACCTCAGTTCTTTACCTAACACATTGACATTTATCTATGTCCATTATATTCCTAGACATAGATAAATGTCAATGTCTTTGCTTTATTCCTTTTATGAATATATCCGGAAATCAATTGATGTTTACGAACATATTTGGCATTCAATAGAACGTTGTGAACTCCCATCTTTTGCTACATTAGATAGAATGGCTCGGAGAATCCTTACACTTGTGAGTAGTTAAGTATTTATCAAACTACAATAACACTAAAGCCATGGGATATAATATCCTGTGGCTTTATTCGTTTTTTGTATTTATTTATATAGTAGTTAAGCTGATTCTATCTATATTTTTCTGCGATTTAAGTATAATAGATTATCCTTTTAGTACTTTTACAGCACTAATGATGTTTTTGGAAGGGGGAAATTTAATGCTGCTATACAAGCTGATGTCGTCTTCAGGATTCGCTATTATGACTATTTTTTTTATTATGCGAATATTTAACTCTAACGGAAATACAGGAGGCAGCAGGGTTACTAAGAAAATATTATTTCTAATCTACCTGCTGTTTTTATGTAATACTGTAAATGCATTTTTAAATAAAAATAGTACTACTTTTGAATCCATAAGAAACTTCAAGGATAATGCACGTACAGTTCGTGATGTTGTTGAAAGTGCACCAAGCTTATCCGATTTAGTAAAGGATATGAAGAAAAAATAAAAGACATAGGATAGGGGGTACCATATGTCTTTTCCCTTTATAATGGGTATAACCTTTTCTATTTCTCTCCAAACAATATATAAAACTGAATTTTACCTTTTTTGTGTACCTAATATCATATACAGTTTTGTTAAAAATATAATATTTTTTTTAGAATATGCAAAAAATATTTAAGACTTTAAGTTTCAAGCTAAAAACCCTATATCTGTATACATAAATATAGCTCCCTCTCGGAAGCTATATTTTTTAGTTGGTAAAGAATTTATACAAATTCATTATGATAGTTGTTACTTCACTTCTTTGTATATTGTTATTAGGCTTAAAGGTATTGTCAGTATATCCGTTTATTATACCCATTGAAACACATAGCTCAAGGTCTTCAACCCATGCTTTAGAGTAGTCGACATCATAGAACCTTTTATTGTATATCTGTTCGTGATATTCGTCTTTCAATAGTATCTTTGATATTATCTGGACAGCCTCTTTTCTTGTAATACTTCTGTTAAAGGTTGTATTGGTGCCTAGTATTCCATCCACTTCTTCCTGAGTCAGATCCATTAATATATTCATTGAATGATAATACGCACCATCCTTATTTGTAAGGGCTATTTCCTTTTGTTTTTTAGCTGCTTTCATATCTGGAAGCTCTAACATCTGATACCTGTTTATCATTGTCAGGAAGTCCTTTATAGTAATATTGTTATTTGGTTTATACTTATTATCAGGGACTCTTCCTATTATTCCTTTAGCAGCTAGATCTTCAATATTATTCTTAGCCCAGTTGCCTTCTATATCAGTAAAGCTTGGAGGAGTTTTATCTATTTCTATTACTTCCAGTACTACAGGCTTCAGAGTGTCATCAAGCGCATTTAGTATATTAAGCTTTTTAACACCCCTGCTTAAGAATTCGGCATCTAAGTCCTTTATTTTCACTCCTGCATCAAAGGTCTCTAATATAAAATATTTTTTGGTTAGTTCAAGCAGCTCTTCAGCCCCTCTTACATCAAGATATGTTTTCATATCAGCTTTACTGTTAAGCAGCAAGGTAAAGGGTATATCTTCCTTATTTAACCGCAGTCCGCTGTCAAGCTCTGAAATATCCGCTGTTGATACTACAAAGAAGTTCATTTCTACATCGCCGTATTTAACGGTTATCTTACCAATGCCTTCGCTGTTAGAGCTTACCAAGGTACCTGCTTTTGATATGCAGGTATTATCGGCACTATACGGAATATCCTTATATGTTCCAAATGTCCTTATAAGCATATCCTTAAATATTAATGGAAAATTTATGGCACTGCCCTTTTGTACTATGATTGTTCTGTTTGATTTGCCTCCATTCATTACCTTGACAGCTATATTGTATGAGATATCCTTATAAGCATCATAGATTGTAAAAATTATTCCTGTGTCTCTGTCTAAGGTAACTACATTACCTTCAATTTTAACACCATGGGTTTGCTTTAATGAAAGATTTCCTGTCAGACCATACATTTCAGCAAGTTTTTGAACTAAAAGCTGCTTATCCATGGAGAAATCTGAGTATACAACGTATGGTTCGTCAAAGTTAACATTGGCTA
Organism: uncultured Clostridia bacterium; assembly: GCA_937930535.1. Taxonomy (GTDB): domain Bacteria; phylum Bacillota; class Clostridia; order Lutisporales; family Lutisporaceae; genus CALGKJ01. Next base: position 17,903 of record CALGKJ010000228.1, on the reverse strand, counting down.
TCCTAAGTCCCTTCTTATTTGCTTTTACAATTGCCTCTGCTTCATTGCCAACCTTATCTCGAACCTTAATATATACTGTATCTGTGGAAACAACAAATTTCCAGTTTTCCTTCTGGTAAGCGACAGGAGCTGCGCCTATTCTAATAGAAAAGGCTTCTGCGTGTAGTCCCCCCTTATCATAAGCCAGAACAAATATCTTATTTCCCTCCACAAATATTTCAGTAATCGTAGGGGGTGTCTTATCTACAGTAGTAACCTGATAGTTCATTACCTTCTTTACGGATTCCTTATATATTACTGCTTCCTCAACCTTGTAGGTTGTGGAATCCTCCAGTCTTGGTATCTGAACCTTCTCAAGCTTATCAAGAGTAATAACATAAACGACCTCGTTTGTGGTTTTATCAATTATGGTTACCTTGTATTTGTGATCCTTATCCCACTTTATTTCCTTAAAGCTATCTGGAGGGGTTATGATTACTCCGCTGCCACCTGGGTTTACGTTTCCCTCACCCTCAACAACCACTCCTCCATTGACTCCTCCACCGTTATTGCCGCCGCCGTTATTATTTCCGCCGTTGTTACCATTATTGCCGCCACTGCTGCCATTATTACCTGAAACATCAATTTCGGAATTGTCTCTGTCAATATCCACAGTAACGGAGGTTTCATTGCCATTTTTATCTCTTAGTGAGATAGTGATCTTCATGGGTATCATTACTTCCTGATTATTATAAATCTTATATATCTTGGTATGGTTGGAAATTATGTTATTTCTTATTATGTTAATTGGCACATCATTGATGTCAAGCCCCACATAATCTGAATCAATAACCATGTCTGTTTCAGGAGAGAAGCCATAAGCACGATCATGGAGTCCAACACCTTCGTCATAGCCTTCTACATAAATGATTCTATTAGTTACGAACAGCCTTGTGATTATGGGAGGTGTTTTATCCTCTAATTCGTCATCATTTCCATTATTAATACCATTTTCAATATCAATAATCTTCTGTATTGACGGCGGAACATCTCCATAATAGACCGCATTGTTTCTGTCAAATAATATCTGCCTCTTGGTCTTGTTGCCTGCCATATCTCTCAAGGTAATTTCCATAAGTGTAGGGATTTTAATATGCTGAGAGCTGTCAATATTATATACCTCTGTATGTGCAGCAATTGTTTGACCGACACTTATGTTAACTGGCGTACCAACAGCATTTACTGAGTCAAGGTTATAATCCAGTGTGGAATCATTTAGCCATTTAAAGCCGTATGCCCTTAAATGTAAAGCTACATCGTCTGAACCCATTACATATACCTTTCCCTTATAAACATAAATTGCAGTAATAGTTGGAGGGTTTTTGTCCTCATTATTTTCTTCATTATTATTACTGCTTTCTGCATTTAATAAAGATAAAATATACGGTGTTACCGTTCCCCATAAGACCTTGTTGTTTCCATCTATAACAAACTCAGGGTACTCCTTTGCAGCTTCATTTCTTGCTCTATCTCTGAGTATTACCGTCATGGGGCTGCCAATGTTTACAAGCTGGTGGTTATTGGGCTTGTATATGATTGTATTTGCGGGTATTGTCATTCCGGCAGGAATGGAAATCATATCACCATTTACATCATACCCTGCTATGTCTTCAGATAGAATTGTATTATCTAAAAACTTAAATCCATATGCCGATGAGTGCAAAGCTAAGTCGTCTGTTCCTATTACACATAGCTCACCTCTGTACATATAAATTCCAGTAATAACAGGAGGCGTAGTATCTTGTGCCTGAGGACTGTTTGCTTCATCAAGCATCTCCTGTATCTCAGGTGTTATAGTACCATATAAAAGCTTATTATCTGCATCAATATTTACAGCCTGTGTTGTCATATTTCCTGCTCTGTCTCTTACTATTACCTCTATGGTATCAAGCAATGGAATCTTTATTCCTTGATTATTATTGGCTTTGTATACTACTGTACCGGGCGGTATAGGCTGTCCGCTTGGAATTTCTATTAAATTGTTAGCTGCATCCAATCCAGTTAAATCAATAGGCAATGTAGTCTGCTGATTAAATCTGAATCCATATGGTGTAAGATGCAGGGCTTTGTCATCAGTACCTATTACATACAGCTTGCCCTTATAAACATAAACAGCCATTATTGTAGGACTTACCGTATCTACAACCACCTCGACGGGCTTAAAGTCATTCATATTTTCATCTCTGATTATTCCATTCTCAGGTATCAGACCTATTTGCTCCCCTTTTGCTCCTACAGCAAACAATACATCCTTCCACTTGCTGTATATTGGAAATCTCAGCTTGGTTCTTGTTCTATTATCATAACCGAATAAAAGTGAGTTTTCCTTAGATAAGTTTGGAGTATCAAATTTCTGTAAATAATACCCTCCACTTCCGTCAGCAATATACAGATAATACGGGTACTCCAACCCCTCCGTAGGGTCTTCTGCTGGCAAAATAGGCATATTAAACAAGAAATCACCAGAGATTCCCTGTGGGCTAAAGTTATTGCCATCTCTCCTTAAGGTATAATTGCTCCATAGGCATACGTTGTAATTCCATAAAGCTTCTAGCATTTGCGGATTATTAGGATATGGATACACATCCTGCAATATTATATTTTCCACACTTGAATCATCAATAAATGGTTTATACCTTTTAGTCATTGCTGGAACGTCTGTCCAAACACCGCCATTATACCGCTTAACCTTAATTGTTTGATCATCCATGGATATAAGATTTGTGGTTGTTACATTTAAGGGTTGTTCGCTGTATATGCAGATTTTGTTATCTGACTTGGTGAATATTACCTTATTCGGAAAGCCAGGCATATTTGGAGGTTCTATTACACCATCCAGCCTTCCCCCCTGAGTCTTATCGTACATTACAATATTATCACTGATTCCTGATGTAAATAAAACAGTGCCTGCACCATTCGGAGCATTTGTAATAGGAGTATCACTATACCTTAATGCTGATACTACTGCAAACTTATTATATATATCACCACTAAATACATTGAGAGCAGCACTTTCTGTCCAGTCATTATTTAAGAATACATATTCCTTTACAGTTTCGGTCTTATCAAATACCAGTGCACCATTTTCAACATAAGGTCTGCCGCTATGAACCAGCACTCTGATGCCATGCTCGGGGCTTTCATAATAAATCCTTGACTTGCCTGCTGATACCGGCAGATTCATTATATGGCTAAAATAGTTGGGGGTGCCCTGCATGAAGCCTCCTAAGTTCTGATTGTATATATAGTTCGTAGTCCCTGTGTCCTGTATATCAAAGCTGCTATATACCAAGCTTCCAATGTAGGATAATGTATTTGCAAACAGCTTGCTGTAGAAATCATCTACCGTATTTCTAACCCAGCTATTACCCACCAGAGAGTAAAATGCCATATCCTCAGGATCATTTCCGCTTACTACACCGTTTTCCACTGTGTTTCGATTTTTCATCAAAACAGTAACATAGTTGCTTTGAGACATAGAAAATACATTTGTATAGTTATACCCTTCAAGTGTTGGCAGCTGCGGTAACGGAGAGGACTTATAGTTGCCTGTGGTTTCCTTCATTAATACTTCATCAATCAAGTTAGTCAGCTCATAATTAATATACTCAATGGAATTGATATTCTTATCAACCTTGATCTCAGTAAAATTTGCATCCAGATTTTTAGCGTCACTAAGAAGCTTCCAGTTAGTATCTATTGCTTTATATATTAATATATTAGGGTTGCTCTTAAATACTATAGCATTTCTTGCTGTATTGAAAAATGGCTTTGCATTTGTCATAAAATACAGCTGTGTATCTCCATAATCAACTAATGTTCCAAAGGGATAGTTTTCATTAGTGGGAAAAATACCGTATTTGCCAAGCTTTAATGTTTGAGAAACAAAGGTTCTTTCCATTATGAGCTCTTCTTCCGCCCTCTGCGGCACAATCTCCTTTTCTATAGTTATGGTTAAATCACTATAAACCCCTCCATTTGCAGCAGTTAATATAACCTGCGTTTTGTTTTCGTTTGCTGTGTTATCTTCGGATGGCAGTATATTATCCTGAATCTTATCCCTATCATAAGCCAAGTTAGCTGTCATAGCTGATGCAGTCATGGTTACACCCTGTTCATTTTGTGCTGAGGTTGTCAAAGTCCAAACTACGGTTTCTGTATCTATAGGGTTTCCAAAAGCATCCTTTACAATGGCCTGATATTTTTCATTTAATACTATATCTGTTTTTGCCATTTGAACGAATTGTTTATCAGAATCAGTTCTGAAACCATTTATTTCAACAGAAGCTGCTGCAGGAGCATCTATCTTCTTTAGTATAGTGATTTCAAAGCTTTTACCAGCCATAGCACCATTTACATTTACTGTAGCAGTTAAAGTGATTGTCTGATTTCCAGCGGTTGACTCAGGTCTGGTTACGATTCCAGTATTGGCTATGTATGGATTAACTGGAACCGACCAAGTAATAGGATAGCTGATACTTTTATCTGTAATAGTATTTTTCAAGTTCAGGCTGCTTGTTATTGAAGCCATGGATTCATTTGGAGCAAGTCCCAAATGAAACGTATTTAGCTTATTGGCTAACCTGTCTGCTGTTTCCTGATCACTTTCACTGCCTTGTCTGATTACGACAACATTATAAATATGATTTGCTGTAGCTGCACCTACATGAACTGTTGCTGTCAGTGTAATATTGGCATTTCCTGCTGAAGCACTAGGTCTGTATACATTTCCTGAGTTAGTTATTATAGAGGTATTGCTTGAAGACCATGTAATTGATATATCATCTCCAAGATCCTCTACGTAGCTAATAAATGAAAGATTCGAGGTTATATAGCTTACAGCATCTCCGTCAGCCATTCCAAGCTGTGCATTTGTCAGATTATTGGCTATCCTTGTTGCTCTTGCTTGATCTGTCTCGCTTACATAATCCTGCTGTAATACAACCAGATTATAATTATATGAAGCTAGTCCGTTAACTGTAGCAGTCATGATTACATTAGCATTCCCTGAGCCGTACGCCGGTCTTGTTACATTACCGCTATTACTGATAATATCAGGATTTGAGGATGTCCATGCTACTGTATTGGGAGTAATGCCATCCATAACTACAGTTCCCAGTATTAAATTATCCTTAATTGTCTTGTAATCATCACCAGCAGCAAAGGTAATCTGGGACATTCTTAAATTATTTGCCAGTCTAGTTGATCTTTCCAGCAAGGATTCTGGCAGAGTATCTACAGCTAAAGAGAATACCCTGCTTGAAACAGCAGCTCCCACATGCACTGTTGCAGTTAGATTCACTGTCTTAATGCCGCTGGAAAACGGCTGTTTGGTTACTAAACCGTTATTAGCAATTATTGTAGTGTCTGAGGAAGCCCAGCTTATATTGTAAAGCATGTCCCCATCAAGCATATTGGGTGCTAGAGTTAAATTATCTGTTATAAGATTAACCGCACTATTTCCATCGAATCCCAACTGCTTATAGGTCATCTCCCCTGCCACTCTGTCAGCTCTATCCTGATCAGATTCACCTGTCAGCGAGTCTCTTAGTACTATGAGACTGAATCCTCCTGTGCTTCTTGCAGCAGTTTGGCCATTTACTGTAACATATGGAGTTAAGGTAACTGTTGTATCAATATCTTGGGGTCTTGTAACATTACCATTGCTGTCAATGATATCTGACTTATCAGAAGCCCAGCTTACGGTATATGTTCTTGCTCCATCATTTACAGTGCCAGCTAACACTAGGTTGCTTTTCACTGAATATCTATCCTCATTATCACCAATTATAGATATTGCATTAAGCCCAATTTCATTTGCAACCCTCTGCGCCCTTTCCATATCCGTTTCAGGCTCTTCTATCTTTGCCACAGTGACAACAAAGCTTTTAGCAGATATAAAACCATTTACATTTATTGATGCAGTTAGTGTAACATTTAGATCTGCATTTACAGGTCTTGCTACTTTACCCTTCCCCAAGCTTATTTCAATTGCAGAATTATCTGATGTCCATGAAATAGGGTAAATCAAATAAGTATCAAACAAATTATTTAAATCTGTTCTGATTTCATATATCTTTTCCTTTGCTGTATTAAGCCCTAGCACACTTTCCGGCATCATATATGCTATCCTATCTGCTATTGCCTGATCTGATTCCATGGCCGCTAATACTTTTGTAGGAATAACTATATCAGCAGTAGTACCGTCAGAAAGCTTGGTTACTACTGCGGTTAAATTACCAACAGCAGCAGCCTCTCCGAAAGCTGGTCTTGTCACTATCCCTGTGTTTGATATTGCAGGGTTTGCGGAAGTCCAAGCTATAGTATAATCCTCGGCTTTATAGGTTCCTGATGCGGCAAGGCTTAAATCACTTTGTATGGTATTGGCGGTTTGCATGTTATTAAGTCCGAGAATGCTGTAAGGCAGCTCCTCAGCAATCTCTTGTGCTGTAATACCATTGTCAATGTAATCTTCCTGAATTACCTTTACAGTAAATGCCTTTGTATCCGCAGCAGTCCCAAGTGTAAGGTCAGCAGTTAGTACAGCAGTTTTATTGCCAAAGCCGTTGACTGATCTGGTAATAATACCTGTATCTGTTATGACTGAATCATCTGAGCTTGACCACACAATTGCAGCACCATCACAAGCATCTGGCAATGTAATATTATTAACTAAGGCATCATACTCTGAAAGCATTAGATTATTTTTTGCCAAAGCCAGTCTCTGTTCATCTGATATAGCCTTCTGTAAAACCGTTACTGTAAATATCTTTGTATCTACAGTTCCATTTACCTCTATAAAAGCAGTCAAATCTACATCTATATTTCCTGAACCAAATTCTGGTCTTGTTACTATACCCATATTGCTGATAACATCAGCATTTGAGGAAGTCCACGTAATGGCTGCATAATCTTGGGTGTTAGGCAGCAGTATATTAGATGTTATTTGGGTAGCACCAGGAAGCATAAGATTTTGCTTTGCTTGTGCTGCCTTTTCTGCATCAGACTGCGACTGCTGAAGCACTATTATATCAAAGGTCTTTGTATCAGTTATTCCTCCAACCTCCAAAGCAGCAGTCAAGGTTGCAGTACTATTGCTCTGCCCGTAAGCTGGGCGTGTAATCCTACCATCGTCAGCTATTACCCCTTCATTTGAGGAGGTCCACGTAACATCTGCAAAATCTTGACTTACAGGCAGTATCAGATCTGTTGTCAACTGGTTGGTATCAAGCAGAGATAAATTTTCTTTTGAAAAAGCCAGCTTTTGATTATCAGACATATTTTCTTGAAGAACAGTTGTTGTAAAGTTCTTTGTCTCAGTAAAACCATTTATATCTAAGGTTGCAATTAAAACTGCTGTATTATTGCCACTGCCGAAAGCAGGTCTTGCAATTACTCCGTTGTTATCAATTGCCGACGGATTTTCTGATGTCCAGGTTATTGCTGCATCACCTGAAAAAGCTGGCAAGGATATATTTTCTGTCAATATATCTATATCAGCCAATGTTAAATTTTCCTTGACCATAGCAAGCTTATCAGCATCTGTCTGATTTTCCTGTACTATAACAGCCTCAAAGGCTTTACTATCAGCAGTACCGTCTATATTAAAGTTAGCTGTTAAGGTTACTTTTGCATTGCCCTGACCATAGGTCGGTCTTATTATACTGCCCGTGTTACTAATAATCAGGGAATCTGATGTAGTCCAGCTTATGTCTATACCGTCATAAATATCTGGCAGTGTAATATCATTTGTTACTGCATGTATATTGGAAAGTACTAAGTTATTTTTGAATGCCTCAACCTTGTCAGAGGCTGTAATCTCCTTTTGCAAAACAGTTACCGCATAGGTTTTGTTTTGTGTCGCTCCATCAAAAGTTATATTGGCAGTTAGTGTTATAGTTTTGTTTCCTGTGCCATAATCGGGTCTTACAACCCTGCCATCATTATCAATAACACTGATATCGTCAGAAGACCAAGCTATTACTGCTCCATTCAACAAGCTGGGCAAGGTAATATCAGAGGTTATAGCATGTATATCGCCAAAATCTATGTTTTGCATTGCCATTTCTACTATATCAGCATTTGATACATCCTGTTGAAGTACTGTAATATTAAACTCCTTGGTATCAGTAACTCCATTTGCTTCAATAGTTGCAGTCAGAACAGCAGTTTTGTTTCCCTCCCCAAAGGCGGGTCTGCTGATTGTACCATCTGCTTTTATAACATCTTCATCACTGGAGCTCCATGTAATATTTGTATCATCTTGTATATCAGGAAGAGATATATTGCTGTCCAATCCATTGATGCCAGTGAGACTTAGATTATTCTTAGTGATAGCCACCTTATCTGTATCTGCTTGACCCTCTTGTAAAACTGTTACAGTAAATACCTTTGTTTCTACAGCTCCATTAACATCAATTGCCGCTGTCAGCAAAGCAGTCTTATTTCCCATACCAAAGGCAGGTCTGGTAATAATGCCATTATCTGCAACTACTTCCGGGCTTGAAGATGTCCAGCTTATTAATGCATCATCCTGTACCACAGGTAATACAATATTATTGGATATGGAGTCGATACCAGTCAGTACTAGGTTTTGTTTAGCAGCTATTAATTTATTAGCATCAGACATATCCTGCTGCAATACACAGACAGAGAATGTTTTGGTATCAGTTGTTCCATTTATATCTATAGTTGCAGTTAAATCAACCTTAATATTCCCACTGCCAAAGACTGGTCTTGTAACAGCTCCATTATCTGCTGCTATATCAGGATTTGACGAGCTCCATGTAATATTCGCTCCTTCCTTTACAAGGGGTAAAATCAGATTATCTGTAACTGCATGAATATCATTAAGCACAAGATTTCGCTTCACCAGCTCCAAAGCTTCAAGGTCTGTCATTTCATTTTGCAAAACTGCTGCGTCAAATTCCTTAGTATCTGTCACTCCATTTATTGTCAGGGTTGCGGTTAAAACAGCAGTCCTTTTACCCTCATTAAAGGCTGGTCTCGTAATTGTACCAATGTTATCAATTATTGAGGAATCTGATGTTGTCCAGCTTATTGAGGCTCCATCCTGAGCTGCCGGAAGGCTTATGCTGGAGGTTAATCCATATATGCCAGTCAGATTCAAGTTTTCCTTTGCCAAAGAAAGTATTGCTGTATCATTAATATCCTTTTTAATAACAGTAATATCAAATACTTTTGTATCTACAGCTCCATTTAAATCTAAAGTGGCTGTTAATGTAACAGCTTTGTTGCTGTCTTCATATTCAGGTCTTGTAATTGCGCCGCTATTACTAATAACTGTCTCATCTGCTGATATCCATGTAATACCTACTCCGCTAAATTCACTAGGTAAAATAATATTTGACGTAAGTGTGTCTATACCAAAAAGATTTAGATTGGCTTTTGCAGCAGCTACCTTTTGAGCATCAGTTTCCTCTTGCTGTATTACGACAGCCTCAAAGCTTTTAGTATCTGTAATACCGTTTACATCAAAGGCAGCCGTCAGACTTACTATAGCGTTACCTTGTCCATATACTGGTCTTGTTACAGTACCATCGTTTGCTATTACTGCCTCGTCTGACGAAGTCCAGTATATGACAGCATCCTCAAAGGCTGTTGGCAAGCTAATATCCGAAGCTATGTTATCTATTGCCGTTAACGAAAAATTAGTTTTGGCTAAATTAAGAGCTTCTGCTTCTGCGAGAGCATTTGCTTCAATATTTATATTGAATGTTTTTGTATCCTCAGCTCCATTTGAGCTTAAAGCCGCAGTTAAGACTGCCAAGGAGTTTCCACATATATAGTCAGGTCTAGTAATTGTACCATCATCAGCCACAATATCAGGCTTGGAGGAAGTCCATGCAATATCCACTCCATCTATGACGGTTGGCAGATTAATATTGGATGAGGCTAGAGCTATATTATCAAGGTTCAAATTCTTCTTTATTTGCGAAACTCTTTGCATATCCGTTTCATTTAGTGATGCGGCAACTATATCAAAGGTCTTTGTTGCAGTGTTTCCGTTTATATCCAAAGTTGCAGTAAGTGTTGCAGTACCATTGCCCTGACCGTACGGAAGTCTCGTTATTGTACCGTCATTATCAACAACTGATGTATCCGATGAAGTCCATGTTATTGCTGCCTCATGTATTGTATCCGGCAGCAGCAAATTATTCGTTAAGTTATCTATTCCAAACAAGTTAAGGGCATTTTCAGCGCAGCTTAGCTTAAAAGTATCCGTAATAAAAGCAGGAGGTACTACTACTGTAAAGCTTTTCTGTCTGGTAACTGCTCCCACTGTTACTGCGGCTGTATACTGTGCTGTTACTGTTGCTGTTCCATAGGAAGGCTCTACAATATTATCAATCATATCATCACCTATGGTAAACTTATCATTTAATAATACATCCGTATTGTCTGTTGTCCATGTTATTGTGTTTCCAAAGTAAGAGGTAGGCAAGGTTATTGCTGTATTATTCACTTGGGATACAGGTATATTGATCATGCCTAATGTAGCATCTGCAAAAACTGTCTCATCTGTATTGTTAAATACGTTAAATGTAAAGTTCTGTTCTCTTATATCTGCACCACATGTAAATCTACCTCTTAGCTGAGCACTTGCGTTATAGGAAAGTATTTTTCCTGTATTGCTGATTACTGCCGGATTCAAGGAAGTCCATGTTACAGCACAGCCATTAACAACAGAAGGCAGTGTTAAGTCCATAAATATTGTGCTTCCGCTTAATACTGTTTGATTATTAACAGGTGCTCCATGTATAAAACTTAGTATCAAGGGATCGGAAGCATACTCCAGCTTTTTGAAATTTTGAAGATTGTTTTTCCATACCAAGGCCTTAAATGCTTTTGTTGTATTCTGTATACCTTTGCTTATAGTCGCAGTTAAGGTAACCTCTGTAGTATTGTTAGGCATAGATACAACTCCGGCATTGCTTATTATGGCAGGGTGTGATGAAGTCCATGTAATGCTTGCTCCAGCCAGTGATGATGGCAGCAAAATAGTTCTTGCGGAATCTATTGATGAGACATCCTCAATAGACAAATCCTGCTTTGCCTTGGCAACAATTTGTGCGTCATTCATAGGTGCTTCCTTGACAATTGCCTGAAAGACCTTTGTAGTAACAGCTCCATTTACATTCAGGGTTGCAGTTAAGCTTACAAGAAGATCTCCCTGACCAAATGCAGCTCTTGTCACAACACCTGTACTGCTGATTACTGTGGGTGACGATGACTCCCAGCTTATTTCTGCACCGTCCTGAGCTTCAGGCAGTACCAAATTTGCAGTTACCTCTCTAAGATCACCTAGAGTGAGGTTATTTCTTGCTATATCAGCTCTTTCTGAATCAGTAATATCATTTTTCAGTACTGTAGCTGAAAATTCTTTTTCTATATAGGCTTCTCCTAGTGCTATTGCAGCAGTAAGTGTTACCATCCTGTTTCCATCCAAAAAGCCAGGTCGGGTTACAGTTCCGTCATTTGCAATGATAGCAGCCTCTGAGGATGCCCATGAAACATCTGCACCATCCTGAGTTATGGGAAGCACCAAATCTGTAGTAACTGAGGTTAAGCCTGAAAGCCTTAAATTTGATACAGCTATAGATACCTTATCTGCGTCTGTTATATCTTTTTTCTTTACAATTACCTTGAATATCTTCACAGCATTAAAAGCTCCTGATGCTATGTCGGCTGTAAGTGTTACAACCTTATCCCCTTCAAGATATCCAGGTCTTTTCACAGTACCATCATCTGCTACTATATCTGTAAAGTCTGATGTCCATGTGACTGTTGCTCCGTCCTGACTTGTTGGCAATATAAGATTATTTGTCACATTGTTCAATTCGCCCAGAAAAAGATTGTTTTTAGCAATAGTTACCTTTTCACTATCTGAAATAGGCATGCGTATTATATTTGCTGTAAATGTCTTTGTCTCAGTTTCAGCTCCTGATATAAGAGTAGCAGTAAGGGTGACTTTTATGTCTCCTTTCATAAATGCAGGTCTTGTTACTGTACCATCATTTGCTATAATAGAGGGATTATCTGAGCTCCAGCTTACAGCTACATCGTCCTGCATATCAGGCAGTATTAAATCATTTGCAACTGAGCTTAAGTCGCCTAAGAAAAGATTGTTTTTCGCAGTCTTTACCTTTTGTGATTCAGTCATAGGCTGCTGAGCAACAAAAGCAACAAAGGTTTTTTCAACTGATGTTCCGTTAACATTAATAGCTGCCGTCAGAACTACTTTTCTGCTTCCCTCACCATAAGCAGGTCTAGTAACCCTGCCTTCATTATCTATAATTGAAATATCGTCTGAGCTCCAGCTTATTACTGCTCCATCCTGCTCTGTGGGAAGAGCTAAATCCTCTGTCACCAAGCTTAGTCCGCTTATGTTTAAGTTGGTTTTTGCTATTTTCAGCCTATCTAAGTCACTGGCTGCTTGCTGTAATACCAATGCATGGAATATCTTAGTATCGTTGACCGAACCGAAGGTTATACTTGCCGTAAGCACCACCAGCCTGTTACCTTCTCCGAAGTCTGGCCTTGTAACCTTACCATCGCTATCTATAACTGAGGGCATTGAAGATGTCCAGCTTATGGCTGCACCATCTTTAGTGGCTGGCAGTACAATATCCTCAGTAACACTATTCAAATCAGGCAAGCCAAGGTTTTCTTTAGCAACTGCAACAATATAAGCTTCTGTAATATCTGCCTCCTTAACAATAGCTGTAAAGGATTTGGTGTCGCTGGCTGTACCTGCTGTCAAGCTGGCAGTAAGCATAACCATTTTATTGCCCTGACCAAAGCTTGGTCTATTTACTATACCATTTGTATCTATTACAGAAGGCATGGATGTAACCCAGCTTATTGTTACACCATCCTGCATATCAGGCAGTATTAAGCTTTCGGTTACATTATTTAGATTTCCAAGAGTAAGATTATTTTTTGCAATCATTAACTTGCTGCTATCATCTATATCTGCTTGTTTTATTAATGCTTTAAAGGTCTTTGTACTATTTACACCATTAATGTCAACTGTAGCTGTCAAGCTGACATACTTATCCCCTTGACCATAAAGGGGTCTTGTTACTGCACCATCATTGGATACAATTGATATATCAGAGGAGCTCCATGTAATAGCTGCCCCATTTAATGTTGTAGGAAGAGTCAAATCAGTGGTTACATTATTAAGGCTGCCCAAGCTTAAATCCGATTTTACAAAGGCGACTCTAAGCAAATCTATAAGTCCCTCTGGTACAACATAGGCTTGGAAGCTTTTAGTATCTGTTATACCATTAAATTCAAGGGTTGCAGTTAATGTAACACGCTTTTTTCCCATTAAAAATGCTGGTCTTGTTACAATACCATCCTCTGCTATTACAGCAGGGTTTGAGGATGACCAAGTAACCGCTGCTCCATTTTGAGAAGCTGGCAGCAGTATATTAGAGGTAACATTATCTAAGCCTGTTAATGCTAGATTTTGCTTTGCAACAGCTACCATCTGAGCATCTGTTACAGTTCTCTCCTTTACAAGGGCAATAAATTGTTTTGATTCGGTAGCAGTGTCATGGGTAAGAGTAGCTGTTAAGGTAACATACTTATCCCCTTTACCATAAGCCGGTCTTGATACAAACCCATCGTTTGCTATAACAGAAATGTCCGATGAAGCCCATTCTATTGTAACGCCATCTTGTACAGCAGGAAGAACAATGTCTGTAGTTACATTATTCAAGCCCTGTAGAGTTAGATTCTGCTTTGCTATAAAAACCTTGGCTGAGTCAGTAAAGGAGCTTTCCTTGACTACTGCCGTAAATGTCCTTGTAGTAGTTGCAGTATTATTTTCAATAGTTGCTGTTAAAGCTACTTTTTTATCCCCCTGTCCATATAAGGGTCTTGTTACTGTCCCATCGTTGGCTATAACAGAGGTGTCTGATGAAGTCCATACAATACTTGCGCCGTTTTGATTTAAGGGTAGTGCAATATTAGAAGTAACATTATCTAAGCCCATAAGCTTCAGATTATTCTTTGCCCTTATTACTATATCACTGTCGGTTATATCTGCTTGTCTTACCAAAGCTTTAAAGGTTTTTGTTTCATTGGAACCATTTACTGATAATGTGGCTGTCAGATTAACCACTGCATCTCCTTTGCCATAAATGGGTCTTGTAACAACACCTGTGTCACTTATAACATCAGGGTTTGAAGATACCCATGTAACTGTAGCTGCACCTTGGACAACTGGAAGAGCTATATTGGAAGTAACATTATCCATATTTGGTAAGGTTAGATTAGCTTTTTCCATAACTGCTTTTTTAGCATCATCAGCACTTTGAGCAGTAACTAAGGCTTTAAAGCTTTTAGTGTCAGAATAAAAACCTGATGTTAAGGTAGCTGTTAAAGTCACATATCTATCACCTTCATTATGTGCGGGTCTAAATACAGAACCATCATTTGTTATAATGGCTGGATTTGATGATATCCATGTAACCTCCACCCCGTCCTGAAACGAGGGAAGCACAAGATCCGACGTTACATTATTTAAGCTGCCCAGATTTATATTTGCTTTTGCGATGGCTACCTTTTGTGCATCTGTAATATTATCCTCCAGTACCAGAGCCATAAACTGTCTTGTATCTGACTGGGTGCCACAGGATAAGGCAGCAGTCAAGGTTACTATGCAGTCCCCTTCTCCAGCAGCAGGTCTGGTTACCTCACCAGTATTGGATATAACCATGGGTTTATTTGAGGACCAGCTTATTGATACTCCATTTTGAGTGAATGGCAAAGTCAAATCGCTTGTTACGTTATTAAGATTTCCTAAGCTTAGATTTGTCTTGGCAATTGCTATCTCCTCTGCATCAGATAACGCTAGTTTGTTTACTATGGTTGTATAAAGGTGTGTTGAGGTTGAAGCTCCTACATGCACTGTAGCAATTAAGCTTCCTACTGAATCCCCCTCTCTGTAAGCAGGTCTTGTTACAACTCCTTCATTTGATATTGAAGGGTTGGAGGAGACCCAGCTTATTGTATAGGGTGTATGTCCGTCTATCCCATTAGTAACAAGGGATAGATTGTTTTTTATTGAGGTTAGGCTGTCTCCTGCTTGCAGCCCTAAATGCTGACTGGTAAGCCTTTGTGCAATTCTTACAGCTTTTTCAGCATCAGTTTCCAGCTCCTTTAAAACAGTTACGTTAAAGCTTCTGCTTGAAGTTTGCAGATCCTTTGTAACTGTAGCTGTTAGTGTAACATTTGCATTTGCACCTGCTGGTCTTGTGACAATTCCCGTATTACTTATTACGGCAGGGTTTGAGGAATTCCATGCTATGACCTGCTCACCGTTTACTGTGTCAGATAGCACCAAGCTGCTCTGTATAGTATTTATTGTCTCATTTTGTGCAAGTCCCAGCTCATTTACAGTGATTAATCCAGCTAAGGTTCTCGCATCCATTTCTGGATTTACCTGATATTTCAAAACAGTGGCATTAAAAATCTTAGAAGCTGTGGACATTCCAACAGTTATTTCTGCAGTGATTTGTACAGCAGCATCTCCCACATTGTTAAGAGGTTTGTTGACTACTGCCTTAAAATTTCCTGCGTCATCTATAAGCTCTATTGCATTTGGACTCTCTGGAGGGTTAATGACTGACCATGAAATATCGTAATTATTTACACCGTCTATAATTATATCTGTTAGATCAAAGTCGGATTCTATGGTTCTTGTGGTTTCATTATTCTGTAAATTCAGGTATGCTGGCGTTAATGTATCTGTCAATCTGCTGGCAATCTCTGCATTTGTTTCTGCACCCTTGGTAAGCTTTAATACCACCACATCAAAGGCTTTATCTTCGCTTATTCCATTTAGCTCAACTGTAGCTGTTAGTCTTACATTAGCGTCAGAGGTTACATAAGGGGGTCTTGAAACTGTACCATCATTTGCTATTATTCCCGGAAGGTTAGAAGACCAAGTAATAACACAGCCATCCCAGCTATTTCTTAATTGAATATTCTGAGTAACGGCCTTTGTATTATCTCCAGGAGCTAAAATTATTAAGCCTTCATTTATGCCTGAAACAACTCTTGCCAACTTCTCAGTATCAGATTCCGGCTGCTTTAAAACCTTAATACTAAAGGATTTTGTTGCAGTCTGTCCATTAACATTAACTGTAGCAGTCATAGCTCCGGTTATATCCCCCATTGTATAGGCTGGTCTCGAAACAATGCCAAGATCATTTGCACCATTGACAGCTATTACTGAGGCATCAGAGGAGCTCCAGCTTATGGGAAAGCTCTCCCCTCTATCCATAATTGAGTTCATCAGCATTAGATTACTTGTAATTTCATAGGGTGACTCAGCAGGAGATATGCCTAAAGAATCTATTGTTAGTTCCCCGGCAAGTCTGACAGCTCTTATATCATCTGCCTCCCCCTGCTTTAGAACTCTTAGGTAGAACTTGTGAGTTGCAGATATATTGTTGTTAACGATAGCTGTATATATAACATCCACATCAGACATACTGTGGGGCGGTCTTGTAACCACGCCGGTATTACTTAATACCGAAGGATTGCTTGATACCCAGGTAACCGGCAGTCCATCTAAGCTTGTAACAGGACTTAGGTTCGTTGTAATCTGGCTTGTTTTAGGGTTTGTGCCAAGCCCCAAATGCAGATAGGTCATTGAGTCGGCTACCTTAACTGATGTTTCAGCTGCTGACATTACCTGTTTTTTTACAACTGTATAAAACTGGTGTGTAGAGGTTTGACCATTGACAGTTACTGTTGCAATCATTACTCCTTGTGAATCTCCTGCACTATAGAGCGGTCTTGTAACTACACCGGTATGAGATATAGCAGGATTATTTGAAAACCAAGTTATAGGAATGCTCTGACCTTTATCTGTTATTGAAGTAACAAGTGTAAGATTGCTTGTTATTTCACTTGAGCTTTGTGCATTTAAGCCAAGTACTGTTTCATCCAGAGCATCAGCTATTCTTACAGCCCTATCCTGAGATGTTTCACCAGTAGCAATAATAGTTATAACAAAGCTTCTATTAGAATAAGCACTTCCATCGCTGATAGTAGCAGTATATATAACATTTCTGTTTCCCTGCTCTGCGATGGGTCTGGTTACTGCGCCAGAGTGGGATAAAAAGGTTGTATTACCGCTAGTCCAGCTTATGTTATATACATTACCCTCTATAGTAACTGATGATTTAGGTGTCAAACTGCTATGTATTCCATTAACTGTATCACTAGCCGCAATGCCTAAGACGTCCAGACTTAGCCCCTTTGCAATTCTATCTACTGTTTCTTGTGCAGTTTCGGGGGTTTTTATCATTTCTGGGTAAGCCTTTCTATTATGGTTCTGCAAGGGCAACCCATTTTCCGGCATTGTAAAATCAGTTATCTGATTTACCGTAAGCTTTAAGCCGGGATAAATGTTGTTTCCGGCAAGCACTGTACTTGTCGCAAGCAGCATCCACTTCTTTTGTGTAGTAGAATACATAAAATGCTTCACAACAGCATCCTCTCTCACGATTAGCTCCAAATCATCTGTAACATACCATAAAGGCTTAGACGACTTAAACGCTTCATAGGTCTGAAAGCCTTTATCTATAACTACCATGTAAGGACAGTTAGCGTCTGCTTCCAGCATTGAATACTTTATTCCCATTAGCGAAGCTGCTTCCACGACTACTGTATTCATCGGCAAAGTAGAAAACGCCATTGCCATTGCCAGTATAAACGCAATAAACCTTTTGATTTTCACTAAGATACCCTCCTTCTTTTAATTTTTTAGTCTTTAGAATAAAATAAAGTTTTGACAATAGGCGAGAATGCTTTCTTAC
>CALGKJ010000227.1 GCA_937930535.1 uncultured Clostridia bacterium | reverse complement strand
ATAATATTAATATGTTTTTAAGCATACAGGTCATAGTTATATTATAAACTGCATATTATGGTGCAGTGGTGTAACCGGCTAACTAAAAGTTAGCCTTTATATTTACTTTTAAATAAAGCAGATTATGGGGGATATTATGATCCAAAAAAATAAGAGGTTGGGAGATCTACTATTAGAATCTGGGTTGATCAATTCTGAACAATTAAATTACGTCCTTCAAAGACAGAAAGCCACTGGTAAAAAAATAGGAGAGATTTTAATAGATGAAGGAATTATTCAGGAAAAACAAATGATTGAGGTACTTGAGTTTCAGTTAGGAATTCCTCATATGGATTTGGAAAAATATTATATAGATCCCGATATACCAAAGCTTATTAATGAAAATCTGGCAAGGCGTCATACACTAATACCTATAAGAAAAGAAAGGGACAAGCTTATTGTAGCCATGTCGGATCCTCTTAATATTTTTGCACGTGACGATGTTAATATTGCTACAGGTCTTAATGTGGAGCCTGTTATTTCTACAAAAAACGATATAATTAATGCAATAGACCAATATTATGGCAAGCAGAGGGCTGAGCAGGCAATAGAGGATTTTAAGAAACACTATGACGGTGAAAGTATAAGTGATTTTGATGAGGATACACTTAATGAAATAAATAATGCTCCTGTTGTCAGATTGGTTAATTCAATAATAAGCCAAGCCATAAAAATGAGAGCCAGTGATATACATATTGAACCTTATGAGGATCATATAAGAGTCAGGTTCAGAATAGACGGAGAACTGCAAGAAATAATGACTCCTGCAAAGTCAGCACATTCAGCTATTGTTACCAGAATAAAAATAATGGGTAAGATGAATATAGCTGAAAAAAGGATTCCGCAGGATGGAAGAGTAGAAACCATGGCTGATGGCAAGGAAGTGGATTTGCGTATATCTGTACTTCCTACTGTTTATGGTGAAAAAATCGTAATAAGACTTCTTGACAGAAGTAATTATCTTGCAACAAAAAAACAATTAGGCTTTAGTGATGAAAATATGGCGATTTTTGATAAGCTAATAAAAAACCCTAATGGAATAATATTAGTAACAGGTCCAACGGGCAGTGGTAAGAGTACAACTTTATATGCGGTACTCAAGGAATTAAACAATACTAATTCTAATATTATTACCATTGAAGATCCTGTAGAATACAAGCTTAACGGCATTAATCAGGTTCAAGTTAATAATAAGGCGGGGCTTACCTTTGCCAGTGGACTTAGGGCAGTGCTGAGGCAGGATCCAGATGTAATAATGATAGGTGAAATAAGAGATGCAGAAACTGCTCAAATATCTGTAAGGGCAGCCATTACAGGGCATCTTGTGCTTAGTACAATGCATACTAATGATGCACCCTCTACAGTAGTAAGGCTTATGGATATGGGTATAGAGCCATACCTTGCAGCAAGCTCCATAGTGGGAGTAGTGGCACAACGTCTTGTGAGAAGAATATGTGAAAATTGTAAAAAGCCTGTAGAAATTACAGCAATGGAAAAAACAGTATTAGGTATTAATGAGGATATAAATATATATAAGGGAACTGGATGCAGCTCATGCAGCAATACAGGTTACAAGGGAAGAACTGCAATTCATGAAATAATGCTGGTCAATAAAAACATAAGAGCTCTTATAGATAAAAAAGCAGCCATAGATGAAATAAAGAAAGCGGCAATAGAACAGGGTATGATAACCCTTAAGGAAAATTGCAGGCAGCTTATTTTAAAGGGTGTAACTACAGTTGATGAGCTTGTAAAAGTAGCATATAGTTTGGAGTAGGCGGTGTAATATGGACATTTTAGAATTACTTAAGCAGACCATTGACAGCAAGGCATCAGATCTGCACATTACTGTTGCTGTGCCACCTATTATAAGAATTAATGGAAAACTGGAAAGACTAGGAGATGTATCTTTGATGCCAAAGGATACTATTGACCTAGCGCATCAAATACTTACTGAAAATCAAATTCAGGAGCTGGAGGCTAAAGGTGAGCTTGATTTGTCATTTTCTAACCCAGGGCTTGGACGTTTCAGAGTAAATATTTATAAGCAGCGTGGAAGCTACGGTATAGCTTTTAGAGTAGTTGCTTTAAGGATACCCAGCATGGAGGAGCTGGGACTTCCCCCTGTTATGAAGGAGCTTGCCTCCAGACATAGAGGTCTGATACTTGTTACAGGACCCACAGGAAGCGGTAAGTCCACAACTCTTGCATCAATGATAGACTATATTAATAAGGAAAGAGCCTGTCATATACTTACCTTGGAGGATCCTATAGAGTATTTGCACAAGCATAATAAAAGTATGGTAAACCAAAGGGAGATAGGGAATGATTCCTACAGCTTTGCTAATGCCCTTCGAGCTGCTTTGAGACAAGACCCTGATGTAATACTGGTTGGAGAGATGAGAGATCTTGAAACAATAAGTATTGCTATTACAGCAGCGGAAACAGGGCATTTAGTAATGTCTACACTGCATACCATTGGCGCAGCAAAAACAATAGACCGTGTAATAGATGTATTTCCGCCGCATCAACAGCAGCAAATAAAGGTACAGCTATCCTCAGTGCTGGAGGGCATAATATCTCAGCAGCTGCTTCCAAAAGCTGATGGAAGCGGAAGGGTTGCCGCTCATGAAGTTATGATAACAAATACTGCAATTAAAAATCTAATACGAGAAGGAAAAACTCATCAGATACAGAATCTGATACAAACCGGATCTAAATTTGGCATGAAAACCATGGACTTTGCTTTAAGTGAGCTATATAGAAAAGGTATAATAAAAAAAGAAGCAGCTGTTGACCATAGTGTTGACAAAGATATGCTAGAGCGTTATTTAATCAGCTCTATGAGTTTCTAAAAGTAAATTTCATGTGTTTTAATATATTTTAAGTATCTGTATATGGAAAATATTAATATTCCAGCGGGGTGAACATATGCCCAACTATAAATACAAAGCTATAAATTCAGCAGGTAAAACTGTCGAAGGAATTCATACTGCCCACACCAAGGATGAAGTAATTACAATGCTGCGTAATAGCAAATACTATCCTACATCAGTAAATGAGTATACACGGTCAAAGGATATTAAGCAGCTTGAGCTTTTTAACAGGGTTAAGCTTAAGGATATTGCTGTATTTTGCAGACAGTTTCATGCTATGCTGAACGCAGGCGTAAGTATAATAAATTGTTTAGATATTTTAAGGCAGCAAATAGAGAATAAAAGGCTGAGAACAGTTACTGATGATGTTTACGACAGTCTGCAAAGAGGTCTTACATTCTCAGAGGCTTTAAGACAGCATAGCGATGTCTATCCTGAGCTTCTCATAAATATGATTGCTGCAGGCGAAGCCAGTGGTAATCTGGATACTATTATGGACAGAATGGCAGTACACTATGAAAAAGAAGAAAAGATAGGGCGGAAAATAAAAAGTGCAATGATATATCCTATAGTACTAGGCATCATTGCAGTCATAGTAGTAGTATTACTGTTGGTATTTATATTCCCAACCTTTTTAGAGCTTTTCAATCAGATAGATGCAGAGCTTCCTGAGCTGACCAAGTTAGTTATGACCTTAAGTAATAGTATTAAGAATTATTGGTATATATATATAATAACTATTGTTACAGCAAGCTATACTGTGAGAAAACTCATGAAATTGGATTCAGGAATAATGTTTTTTGATGAATTAAAGTTCAAGCTTCCCGTAGTAAAAGGAACTGTAACCAAAATATATACCTCAAGATTTTCACGTACCATGTCGACCCTATTAAGCAGTGGTATGCCGCTGCTGCAAGCCTTGGATTTGGTATCAAAGATTGTAGGCAATAAGGTAGTGGAGCGTGGTATACTTATTGCTAGGGATGAAGTCAGAAAAGGCATAAATCTAGCAGAGCCAATAAAGAGAATAGGAGTATTCCCTC
>CALGKJ010000226.1 GCA_937930535.1 uncultured Clostridia bacterium | reverse complement strand
TGATGCTTATTATATTGAGGTATTTCATATAAATTACTGTGCTGCCTCTCGGGTTAGGCTTCGTGGATGTAAACAACTTCCGAAAAGTTATATTTACAGCATATTGGTATAACTTGGCTTAAGTTAACGCATATGATATTTAAATACAGTTTTTTTTACTATATGAAGGGTTTTTTGAATTTGAGTGGAAATAATAGTTATAATACAAATAAATTGTGAAAAATATAATCAAACTATTGAGATATATGTGGAGGGGCATTTAATGAAAAAAGAAAAATTAATTCTAATCGACGGTAACAGCTTAATGCATAGAGCATTCCATTCAGTACCGCAGCACTTTGCTAATTCAAAGGGGCTTCACACCAATGTTATTTATGGCTTTATTAATATGCTGAATAAGCTGCTTGGAGAGATGAAGCCTGAATATATAGCCATAGCTTTCGATAGAAAAGCTCCTACCTTCCGACATCAGGAATACTCAGATTATAAGGCAAACAGGAAAAAAATGCTTCCAGAAATGGCTGAACAGATACCGGTACTAAAGGAAGTTATTGAAGCCATGAATATTAAACAGGTTGAGCTTGATGGCTATGAAGCAGATGATATTATTGGGACACTATCTATGTTTGGGGATTCAAATAAAATTGAAACCATAATAGTCACAGGTGACAGAGACGCATTTCAGCTTATTAGCACTAATGTTAATGTACTTATAACCAAAAAGGGAATTACAGATACTGTTAAGTATGATGAAGCAAAGCTTATGGAGGACTATGAAATAAGACCGGATCAGGTTGCAGATATGAAGGGCTTGATGGGTGACGCATCTGATAATATACCGGGAGTACCGGGAATTGGGGAAAAAACTGCACTGGATCTTATTAAACAGTTTGATAAGCTTGAAGAGGTTCTTAATAATGCAGAGACAGTAAAGAAGAATAAGGTTAGAGAAAATCTGATTCAATATAAAGAGCAAGCCATATTCTCAAAAAAACTGGCAACTATTATCAGGGATGTTCCTGTAGATGTACAGCTTGATGATTTTAAAGCTAAAGAGTGCGACCTGCAAAAACTCTATGAAATATATAGCGAACTGGAGTTTAAAAATCTTATAGATAAGCTGCCTATGCCAAACGGGGAAGTGAAAGAACAGGAAAGCTTGGTTCTGAATATAGTTGAGTTTACAGATTCAAAGACTATAGAAGCTTTTGTGAACAAGGTCAGAGAAAAAGGACAGCTGGCATTTAAAATATGCTGGAATACTAATAAAGCAGATAGCTATATATTTGCTTGCATAGATGAGAGGCAATGCTATTTTAAAATGGATGATACGGCTATAGACTACGTGAAGGAGCTTATGGAGGATGAAGCTGTAGATAAAATAAGCCATGATATAAAGCAGGATATACTTGTGCTTAAACAGCTTGGAATAGACATGAAACCCGTAAGCTTTGATACAATGATAGCGGCATATGTACTGAATCCTTCAAAGAATAATTATAGTCTTAGTGATATTTACTTTGAAATATGTGGAATACAAATAGAAAATTATCAAGGCAAGGGTGCTGATACTATAAACAGCTATTGCGGTGGCGTAAAAGCTATTTTTGAGCTTAACAGCAGGCTGCATGAGGAGCTGAAAAAACTTAATATGCTGGATTTATACTACCAAATTGAACTGCCCTTGGTAAGCGTTTTAGCAGATATGGAGCAGGAAGGCTTTAAGGTGGATAAATCTATGCTGGAAAAGCTGTCAATAGAGTTTTCGACTCAAATAGATTCCTTGACAGATAGTATTTATCTTGAAGCAGGAGAACAGTTTAATATTAATTCTACCAAGCAGTTAGGTGCAATACTTTTTGATAAACTGGGACTGCCAGTAATCAAAAAAACCAAAACTGGTTATTCTACAGATGTAGAAGTATTGGAGGCACTAATTGAAAAACATCCAATAATCGAAAAAATATTGGAATACAGACAATTGGTAAAGCTTAAATCTACATATGTTGATGGACTGATTAACATAATTAATCCTGTGACGGGAAAGATACACAGCAAGTTAAATCAAACAGTTACCGCAACCGGAAGATTAAGCAGCACTGAACCAAACCTTCAAAATATTCCTATCAAAACCGAAAATGGCAGACAGATAAGGAAGGTATTTATTCCAACCAATGATGACTATATACTTGTTGATGCAGATTACTCACAGATTGAGCTTAGAGTTCTTGCCCATATATCTGATGACCCTAGCTTTATTGATGCCTTTGTAAAAAATCAGGATATACATACAAGAACAGCCTCGGAGGTTTTTGGGGTACCCATAGATGAGGTAACTCCTATTATGCGTTCAAGGGCAAAGGCTGTAAACTTTGGTATAGTATATGGAATCAGTGATTTTGGTTTATCAAAGGATTTGAACATAACTAAAAAAGAAGCTAAGATGTATATAGACAATTATCTTAACAGATATCCAGGAATTAAAATCTATATGGATAAGATAGTAGCACAAGCTAAGGAAAAAGGATATGTTACAACAATAATGAATAGAATGAGATACATACCTGAAATTAGCTCTAAGAACGCAATACAGAGAAACTTCGGCGAGCGAATGGCAATGAATACACCCATACAGGGAAGTGCAGCAGATATTATTAAAATAGCTATGGTAAAGGTATATAAAGAATTGACTGATAAAAAACTGAGGTCAAAGCTTATTCTACAGGTTCACGACGAGCTTATAGTTGAAACTCACAAGACCGAAGTAGAAATAGTTAAAGCTTTAGTGAAAAAGTGCATGGAAGAGGCATATGAGCTTAAAGTGCCACTGACCGTAGATGTTAACCTAGGGAAAAACTGGTACGAAGCAAAATAGTATTTATAGGAAGCAACCATCAATTTATTTTACACAAATACTTGCAGCAAAATATGTGGGGTGATAAAATGAGAGTTATTGGATTGACAGGTGGCATAGCCAGTGGGAAAAGCACAGTATCAGAGATATTAAAAGAGCTTGGGGCAGTCATAATTGATGCTGATATTATTTCACGCAAGGTGGTAAGCAAGGGAGAGCAGGCATATGAGAAAATAATCCAGTGCTTTGGTAAGGATATTTTAATGCCTAATGGAGATATAAATAGGAAAAAGCTTGGAAATATGGTATTTTCTAATAAAGAAAAGCTAAATATACTAAATAGCATAACTCACCCTGAAATTGTGAGACTTGTCAGACAAGAAATAGAGCTTTTAAGAAAGAATATGTGCAGGGTCGTAGTTGTAGATGCTGCAATACTAATAGAAATGGGATTGCACAGATATGTTGACCAGGTATGGATGGTAACAGTAAATAGAGAAACTCAGATACAGCGGCTTATGGAGAGGGATAAATTTGCATATGAGGATTCTATAAACAGAATCAAAGCACAGCTTACCAATGAGCAGAGAATGGAATATGCAGATATAATAATAGATAATAATAAGCCTATATCGGAAGTAAGAAAATTTATAGGAGAAATATGGAATAAGGTAACTAGGGGAGATTAATAATTGCGTATAAAAGGTTTAAGCAGAATAATAAGGCTTTTTATTATATTGGGAATTGTATATTTTATCTTTTATAGTATACCTCAGGTTTTGAAGCTTTTGTATCCGCTGCGTTTTGAAAAAATTATAGTTAAGTACTCTGAAAAGTATGATATTGACGCACCGCTGGTAGCAGCAGTAATAAAAACCGAGAGTAATTTTTATGCCTTTGCTGAATCAAGAAAAGGTGCAAGGGGATTGATGCAGGTTACTCCAGCAACTGGAAGATGGATAGCTGAAAAGCTCAAAATTGAAAATTATAACGATAACATGCTTTATGATCCAGAGGTTAATATAATGCTTGGATGCTGGTATTTAAAGCATCTTTGTAAATACTATCAAAGTGATTATAAGCTGGTTTTAGCTGCTTACAATGGAGGTATGGGCAATGTAGACAAGTGGCTTAAGGATGAAAGGTTCAGCCCCAGCGGCACTACGCTAGATCTGATACCCTTTAAGGAGACCCGCGAATTTGTAGAGAGAGTGAGAAAAAATTATAAGATATATAAAAAGCTGTACAAATGGACTATAGAGAAACAACTACAAAATTAAATATATCCAGTTGTTTCTCACAAATAGATTAGCAACTCTTAGCGAAAAGAATTTTGAGCTTTAGAGTTGGTTATCTATTAAGAGAAACAACTACAAAATTAAATATATCCAGTTGTTTCTCACAAATAGATTAGCAACTCTTAGCGAAAAGAATTTTGAGCTTTAGAGTTGGTTATCTATAATAATACAGAGGATGGCGAGATTAAATGATTAGAAATATACTAAGGAAATTTCTATGCATGCTTTTAGCTGCTATGCTTGTTTTTTCTGCTACATCATGTACCAAGGAGGATATTGAGCCTGAAGATGAATCAAAAATAACAGTGGTTGACGAGAAGCCTACCCTTGGGGGTACTATGATAATAGGCACAATAGAGCCAAAGGAATTAAATCCGTTGACAAGTGACAGCAAAAGTTTTGCAGACATATCCTGTTTGCTGTTTGAACGCTTGCTGGAGTATGATGAAAAACTAAAAATAAAGCCTGTGCTTGCACAAAGCTGGGATTTTATAGAGGGAACATCAGAATATAGGATAAAGCTAAGAGACGATATCTATTGGAGTGATAATCAGCCCATAACTGCTAAGGATGTAATATACTCTCTGGATACTATAAAAGCGTCCGCAGCTTCCATATATAAAAGCAATCTAGAGCACATATACTCCTATAAAGCTATTGATACAAAAAATATAAGTATAATATTCGATCAGCCTTTTACGTATGCTGTTGATATGCTGACTATTCCAATAATACCTGAGCATAGCTTTGGCAAAGGGACTGGTATCGTTCCTGTCAGCAGTGGAGCATACAAAATATCACAATACAGCAGGCTTAAGCATATGGAGCTAGAACAAAATGATAAATGGGTAAAGCTGTCTAAGAATTCAAATGGAGAAGCTATATCCAATCCCTATATACAAAATCTAAAGGTAATGTTTGTAAATGATGTGGAGGCTTTTTCTACAGCATTTCAGACTAAGGAGTTGGATATACTAAATACTTTATCCTATGATTGGGAAAAGTATAGAGAGTTAAAGGATGTAAGTGCTTATGAGTATATTTCCATGTACTATGATTTTATCGGACTTAACCATAATAACCCCATTTTCGCCGATAAAAATGTCAGAAAAGCTATGCTTCACGCCATTAATCGAAGAGTGCTTGTGGATAAATATTTATTAGGCAATGCTGTTATAGTTGATGCACCCATCAATCCCTCCTCATGGCTTTATGATAAAGCTGGAAGGAGTATTATGCATAGTAAGACCGATGCAGAAAGGCTTTTGAAAGAAGCGGGCTTTTCGGATACAAACGGCGATAAGATTCTGGAGCGCAATGTTGATGGAGCAACACAAACTTTGAAATTTACCCTGACAACAAACTCAGAAAATGAGTTTAGAAAAAAGGCCGCTGAGGATATAAAAAAATATCTTGAGGAAATCGGCTTCTCAGTAAACATCAGGTATTTTACTTATGCAGATACCAAGCTTGCCCTTGAAAGTAAACAGTTTGATGCTGTTCTAACAGGATATAATCTTGCATTTACTCAGGATCTATCCTTTGCATTTCACAGCACACAGATAGCTCTGGGCAAAAACTATTACTCCTACTCCAACACAGATTTTGATGATTTGCTGTATCAGGCACATACAGTTACAGATGATAATAGAAGAAAAGAAATATATCAAAAAATTCAAGATGGCTTTGTTGAGGAAGTGCCATGCATAAGCTTATTTTTCAGAGAGGGTGCAATAGTTGTAAGAAATAAGGTTAAAGGCGACATACAACCAGATTCCTTTAATCAGTTTCGCAATATTAATAAATGGTTTATTTCCAAACAAGGCAAGTAGGGGATATAAAAACAAAAATATCCATAGTTGCAAATCAAATATATATTGACACATTATATATTTATATATATAATATACTTTGTGATGTACGGTGACACTATGTCTTAAGTACTTCCAAACAAATGCGATCGTGGCGGAACTGGCAGACGCGCACGTTTGAGGGGCGTGTGGTTACACCGTATGGGTTCAAGTCCCATCGATCGCACCATATTGAATATCGACTACTGAGTGAGTATTCAGTAGTTTTTTATTTTTTGCCATTAGTACAAGTTTTCATTTTAAAGAAATAAAGTCTATGTTAAAATATGTGATATAAATATGAATTTTTATTCAGGAGGGTGCAAAATTATCTTCCGGAAATATTCTCGCCTGATTATTATGTAAAATATTTATGGTGACTTGTATAATATTATTCTTGAAAAATAGGAGGAAAAATATGATAAAGATTATTGCTGATTCTACTTGTGATTTATCTCAGGAAATACTGGATAAATATGATATTAGCTTGGCGTCCCTTACTATAAGTATAGATGATAAGGTATATAAAGATAGAATAGATATTAAACCGGATGATTTCTACAGCATCATTGAGGAGCTTGCGAAAGAACCGACAACTGGAATGCCAAGTCCTGTAGACTATTTAAATATAATGAGGCAGTCTGTTGAAAAAGGATATGACTCAATACTATGTATTTGTATGTCAAGTGGTACAAGCGGTTCGTATCAATCGGCAGTAATTGCAAAAGACTATTTTTATGAGGAAAGCCTTGACTCAAAAATAAAAATTCATATAGTAGATTCGAAATGCATGAGTCATGGAAGCGGTTGGCTAATAATAAAAAGTGCAAGATTAATAGAAAATGGTGCTAGCTTTGAAGAACTTGTAGATTTTAATGAAACCTATAAAACTAATATAAAACATTTTCTATCAGTGGACGACTTGGATCATCTGATAAAGAGCGGCAGACTTACCAATGCCAGTGCATTTATTGGGAAACTGTTGAAGCTTAAACCAATTATGTCAATGAAAAAAGGTAAGGGTTCAATTGTAGCAAAAGAAAGAGGACGAAAGAAAGTACTGCAGCATTATGTTACAGAGTTTATCAAAAGAAACGACCCTGAGCTTACGGATTTTATTATTATCGGCTATACTTCGGATATAACCTATGCTGAGAACTTAAAGCTAAAAGTAATAAATGAATCTGACTTTACTGGTGATATTTTTATTATGCAAATGGGGGTTGCTGTTGGGACCCATGTGGGATTAGGTGCTATCTCAATGTATTTCGCTGAAAAAGATCATATGAAAGACAATCTGTTAATCAATGAAGTAAATGGGCTTATTCAAAAGAAAAATGAATTTCTAAAAAAGTATGCAAATAAGCAGTAGGAAAAATATATCATAATGAAGTTATGACTACCTAGACACAGTTTAGGTAGTCATTTATTTTTTGACGGATTAAATTATATACATTAGTCGATTTGTAACTATAAAATATTAACAAATATGTTATAAAATATACCATTCAATAAATTCTAAATGAGAAGGTAAAAAGCCAACAGTGTCGAATATATATTAGAGATATATTATGTAAACCAAATATGATTTTCTAAAGAAGACAGCTATGGAAGATACATAAGTATAGAGTGAGTAGCACTTTAGTTATACAAGCTATACAGAACATCTGGAATAGCTAATTTATGTGAGGAGTGAATTAAGTATGAAAAAACTAAGTTCCAAAATTACTATTGTATTTTCCATCATCAGTATAGTGTTGTTCGTCCTCTCTGGTTTATTGCTATCAAATTTTACCAGAACTTCACTAAAGGATATTTCCGAGGTCTTGAGCAATGAAGTAGTAGTGTCAAATGCGAAAACAGTTTCAGAGTATATTGCAGCACGTATAAGTGAAATAAAGCATATTGCAGAGTATGATACTCTTAAAGAAATGAATGTTGAAGCATCTCAGGAATTTTTAAAAAGAGTAACTAAGGATAGTGCATATGAATCTTTAGCGTTGGTTAAACCTGACGGAAAAGCTTGGGCTACCACAGGAGCGACGCTTGACTTATCAACGAGTCCATACATGAAAGAGATCTTTCAAAATGGGCTGGACAGCTATGTTACAAATCCATTTTTAGCTAAATCATCAGGAAACATAATAGTTTCTGTTGCCCAAGTAATAAAGGACTATCAAGGAAATAAAGTTGGTGTTATATCAGCAGCATTACCTTTGAGTAAGATTACTTCAATATCAGATAGCATTAGTATTGAACAAAAGGGATTTGGATGGATAGTCAATAACCAAGGCATGATTATAGCTCATAGAAACACTGATGTTGCAATGAAAGAAAATATAGCAGAGGGTACTGAAGGAGTTTATAAGGAACTCAATAAGCATAATACTGAGATTTTAAAAAATGACAATGGAATAATAGAGGCTGAAATTAATGGAGAAAGTGTTTATCTGTTCTACACTAAAATTGATAACACTTTAAACTGGAAATTGGTTGTAGAGATACCTAGGAGTCTCTTGTTAGGAAAAGTAACCAGTCTTTATAAGGCTTTTGCAATGTTAATACTCTTAATTTCACTTGTTATGGTTGGATTGTCCTTAATGGTATCTAATTTTATAACAAGACCAATAAAACAGATAATGAGTTATAATGAGAAACTGGCTAGGTTGGATATAACAAGCAGCTTACCGAAAAAACTATTATTAAGAAAAGACGAGATAGGAAAGCTGGCTCTATCATTTCAGAATATATTGGATAGTTTAAAAGCATTTATAGCAAATATTGCAGATAGTTCTCAACAGGTTGCATCCTCATCACAGGAGCTGACAGCTACAAGCCAGCAGTCAGTTGCAGCGGCAAACATAGTAGCTGTAGCCATTGATGATATTGCAAAAGGAGCTGCTAATCAAGCTGCCGACACTGAAAAAGGTGTATTCTATGTAAGTCAGCTAGGCGGTATTATTGAAAAAAATCTAGAATATATGAAGGGGCTAAATTCATCTGCTGATGAAGTTAATAAGTTAAAGGATGATGGTTTTGAGATTCTAAAAGACTTAGTAGAAAAAACTGAAATTAATAGTAATGCATCAAGGGAAGTACATGAAATCATAATGAGTACCAATGAAAGAGCTGAGAAAATAGAAAATGCCAGCCAAATGATAAAAAGCATAGCAGAGCAAACAAATCTATTGGCACTAAACGCAGCTATAGAAGCTGCTAGAGCAGGAGAAGCCGGAAGAGGCTTTGCGGTTGTAGCTGACGAAATAAGAAAGCTTGCGGAAAAATCAAATGCGTTTACAGGTGAAATAACAGCAGTTATTCAGGATTTAACCAGCAAAACCGATCATGCAGTAAAAACTATGAATAGTGTTGGAAAAGTTGTTATGTCACAGACAAGTAGTGTAGAAGCGACAAATGAAAAGTTTGAAGGAATAGCAAGCTCAATTGAAAATATGAAAAAGGTTATTGAGGACTTAAACCGATCAGGAATTGAAATGGAAAACAAAAAGAATGAAATTATTGAAATAATAAAAAATCTATCTAATATAGCAGAGAATAATGCAGAGGGTGCTCAACATGCGTCCGAGTCAGTAGAACAACAAACTGGGGCTATGGAAGAGATTTCAAATGCCAGCGAATCCCTTGCTAGACTAGCAGAGGAAATGCAGGAAAATATATCTAGATTTAAGTACTAAAAATAAAAGTATTGGAGCTGTCTGGAATAGAAATCATTTCTTATTCCAGACAGCTCCTTTTTTACATATACTAAGAGCTATTTCCGTCGAAGTTATAAGATACTCCAAACCTTTGTTGCTTGTAAAGTGTATATAAAAAATGTATAATTTGAAAGAAGGCTGCATATTTTCAAAGCTTGGAAATCACAGCTTTATCTGTTTTTTTCAGGCTCATAAGGATCTTCTTCATAATCAAACTCGATTTTCTTAAAGTTGGCTTTATTGGTGAAGCTTTTATCCTTGCTATTGCTTTTATTTAGATTCTTGTAGCGATCATAATCATCTTCTTCGTAATCAAAGCTCTTTTTAAAAAATAACTTATTTTCTTTACACAATACTATCAACTCCTGGATATTTTTTGTACTCTAAAGAGTATATCAGACTTAATGCTCCATGGAAAGGGGGGAGAATATGTTTGGAAGTAAGCCTAAAAAGGATAAAAGATTTAAGCTAATAAGTGAGGATACTATTGGTTTAACCAGCTTTACCGTAGTTCAGGATATGCATACAGGCGTTAACTACCTTATTACTCAAGGTGTCAATGGATTAAGCACTACAATTTTGATTAACCAAAACGGAGAACCAATTATAACGCCAGTTGAGAAAGAGGCTTAGACATAAAGCGGGCTGGGGAAATTAAACAAAAGAAAACTACGAGCTTGCAGATAGCTGCATAACACCGTAGTTATAAGAGGTTAGTGAGAGGGTATCTATTTAGATTAAATAATTCCATATTCAGTGATTTATACTATGCTCAACCATTCAAATATTTAAAAGGTGTCCACTGCTATAGCAGCAGGGCACTTTTTTTAGTTGCTTGCTCATATGTTGTTCCTTGTCCAATAACAATATATGAGCAAGCAACTAAAGTGTTACATACAAAGTTTTTGTAAAGATAAAAATTTATATAGAACTATATCCAGATTATTGTAGTATAATTAGTAGTGCATATGGCACTTAAACACTTATGCAAAAAAATACTTGTTTAAAGAGCAAACATCAGATAAAATGTAATAAATTTATTAATGTTTATTTCCTTTTTGAAAGGGTTGATTATATGAGCGAATCATTTATTGATGAATATAGAAATGCCCGCAGGGCAGCCAAAAAAGAATATGCAGCCTGTGTATCCAAAGGTGAGAATGGATATCTTAATACCTTGCAAGGCATAATCAATAATACAGAAATAGTTTCAGAAATTACATTGGATTTGGTTGAAATACCTCTCCAAAAGATAGTGGGAACCTATTCGCATTCAAGAAGTATTGCATTCTCACGCAGTTTTATGCCCCTTCTGGACGAAGACAGCGAGTTTGCTATAAAGTGGTGCAGATTGATGGATTGGCATATTACAGAAGGGATTAGTGATCCAATACAGGTTTATGAGTATCTGAACTGGTTTTATGTAGTTGAGGGAAATAAGAGGGTAAGCATCTTAAAGTATATGGACGGCTTTTCCATAGCTGCAAAAGTAATAAGGCTTATACCGAAAAAGGATGATCAGGCTCAGGACATCAGAATATACTATGAGTTTATGGATTTTTACAGCCGCAATAAAATTAACTGTATCTGGTTTTCCAAGGAAGGTTCGTTTTCAGAACTGGAGAAATATCTGTCAGAGTTTGTTCCACCAATTGACATAGAAAGAAATAAATACTTTATCAATTCCTTATATATACCATTTAGAAGTATTTACCATGAGGTAGGCGGAAAAAAGCTTGAGCTGACAACAGGTGATGCTTTTCTGGAATACATAAAAATATACGGCTTACCCACTGAAATAGATGAGAAGAAGCTGAAGCCTATTATAAGGGAATTCATTAAAGAGCTTGAGCCGGAGAACGTAAAGGAGCACATTGGACTTGCAGCGGCATCCAATGTTATATCAAAAATAACAAACCTTGTCACACCAAGTAAAAAGTTAAAAATAGCTTTTGCGTATGCCAATACATGCAGAGAAACAAACTGGAGCAACGCTCATGAGCAGGGAAGACAGTATATACAGCGAATTTTGGGAGATTATATTGAAACACACTATGTTGAGAAAATGCATGGAAGCGGTGACTCATATGATTTTATAAAAGAGCTGGCTCAAGGGGATAATGATGTGATATTCACAACCTGTCCTACCTTTGCTAATGCCACATTAAAAGCAGCTATAGAGTTTCCTAACGTAAAATTTTTAAATTGCTCAGGAACAAGAACCTACAAGCATATGAGCACTTATTTTGGACGAGTATATGAGCCAAGGTTTTTGTCAGGACTTGTTGCTGGAGCCATGACTGAGTCAAACATAATAGGATATGTGGCTGCCTTCCCCATACCTGAAATAATTAGTGGTATAAATGCCTTTGCTTTAGGTGTAAAAATGGTTAATCCACGAGCAGTAGTAAAGGTTATATGGACTAATATGTGGGACAATTATACACATGCCAGAGAAGCCGCCTTGCAGTTGGTAAGAGCTGGTGCAGATGTTATCAGTCAGCATCAAAATTCCCCAGCACCTCAGGAGGTTGCACAGGAATACGGCGTTTACTCTATAGGATATATATGTGATATGAGCAAGTTTGCACCAGATAGATTTTTAACATCTGTAATATGCAATTGGGGTATATTTTATGAAAAGCTGATTAGAAATATTCTAAGTGGAACCTGGAAGGTGATTTTTGAGCTTCTGAGCAGCACTCCAAAGCTTGAGAATTTCTGGTGGGGTATGAACGCTGGAGTAGTAGATATATTGCCTTTAAGCAACATAGTTCCATCAGATGTTAAAAAGCTGGTAGCTTTAATGAAAAAGTCAATAATACAAAATGAATTTCACCCCTTTACAGGACCAATTTATGATCAAAAAAAGGTGCTTAGAATACAAGAAGATGAAAAGGCAGACGATGATGAAATATTAAGTATGGATTGGTTCGTTGACAATGTAGAGGGTAATCTGCCAGTTTCCATAGATATAACACTTCCACAGGATATGCTTATAAAATCCATAATAACAAACGGCTAGAATTCGAATATAAAGTATCCATAGGCATTTATTATGGTTGTATTATTATATACTGAATCTCTTTGGCGGTTATGATAATTAAGATGCTGATGACCATGTATAAAGTAAGAGGGCGAATATTTGTTCATCAGCTTTACAAAGCATTTGAAGCCTCTATGACATAGATCACTGCCATCATCCAGCCCATAGGCAGGTGCATGAGACACTAGTATATCCAGCCCCTTGTTAATGAGAAGCTTCGGATACAGCTTCATAATACGTTTACTCATTTGAAATTCTGAGTATTGAAATGGGCCGTTGTTATAGTTTTGTGTGCCGCCAAGCCCCATTATTCTGATACCGTTATACAATATCAGCTTATCGTCTATACAAATACATCCATCAGGAGGATTTATCAAATAATCATGGTCATGGTTGCCGTGAACATAAAACAAGGGTGCTTTTATCATGGTTACCACAAAGGAAAGATATTCAGCCTTTAAGTCACCGCAGGATATAATAAGGTCTATATCACTGAATCTCTGAGGATTAAAGTGATCCCATATATAAGGAGCCTCTAAGTCTGATAGTACAAGAATTTTCATTTTGGCTTCACCTTTTATCTTTATAATTTTGTTTTCACATATATATAGAAAATCCTATAGTAAGCATAATTATTAGAAATTTACATAATGTGGCTACGAACTGCTATATTTAGTCCCAAGAAAGTAACGTACAATATGATTATATATAGAAAGTGACAAATAATCCATATTAAAATCTAATAAATATACACTTTGAATTAAAAAATAATGAGGATTTTACTTTTTGCTATATAAGATCTTTGATATCAAAAGTCTTAAAAAAAGTGCTATATAGAAAGCAATAAATAATTTACATTTAGCAAGTACTTTCTTTTGCTTTCTATCGAATATAAATCGCATAACACACTTACGATAATGTAATATATTTATTGCAATTTTTATAATAAACTTATATAGACTATTTTTCTAAGTCAGGAGGGATATTATGAGCCATAAGTCTGATAATGCTTGTGTATGTCCGAAGATTAAATGCGAAAGACACGGAAAATGCAGTGAATGTATTGAACATCACAAAACAAGTAAATATAAGGTATACTGTAGGAGAAGTCCTAAAAAGACTTTGCTTGAAAAAATTTTCAAAAATATCGGGGGAAGTAAATGATGAAGGAAATAAAGCTTCATGGAGAGCTTATTGTTACAGGCAGTAATTCCTTGGAATACATAACAAAGCTTAATACTTCTAAAGTTATAATAATAACAGGAGAAGGCTCAACCTTCAAATATGGCACTATAGATAAAATGAAACAGCTATTAGAAAACGCTGGTATAAAGTATTGCGTTTATTCTGGCATTAAGCAGAATCCAACTACTAAGGAGGTAATGGATGGGCTTAGCGTAATGCGAGATTTTAACCCCGATAGCGTTATTGCTGTTGGGGGTGGTTCGGCTATTGATGCTGCCAAGGTAATGACATTGTTTTATGACTATCCTGATTTAGATTTTGAAAAGGTTAAGACAGGCGAAATACCAGAGTATAGGAAGTCAACTAAATTTATTGCAATACCTACTACCTCAGGCACTGGTACTGAAGTAACCAAATCAGCCGTAATTACATATGAATCTGAAAATATAAAGCTTGGTTTAAGGTCAAAGGCATTTATACCAGATATAGCCATATTGGATCCCAAACTTACACTTACTATGCCTGCTCATATTGCTGCGGAGACAGGAATGGATGCCATGACACATGCAGTTGAATGTTATATTAATAAAAATTTGGATGATTTTACTGAATGTCTTGCTTCTGGTGCAATTGAAGGACTATTTAAATACCTGCCTTTATCTTATTTAAAGGGGGATATTGAAAGCAGACAAAAGGTGCATAATTATCAGTGTATGGCAGGAAGTGCCTTTGCAAATGTTGGACTTGGTATGGCTCATGGAATAGCACATTCAATAGGAGGCATGTATAATCTGGGACATGGCTTAATAAATGCCGTAGTGCTGCCCTATGTTCTAAAATTTAATTCAAAGGACACAGAAGTAAAAAACAAACTTAAATATCTTGCTAAAAGAATTGAAAAGGACGATTTTATACAAGCAGTAGTTGAATTAAATGAAATATTAGGAATACCAAAAGGCTTTACAAATATGGGAATTTCCAGAGAAGTCTTTGATAGAGATTTGGAGGTATTAACAGAAAATTCTTTAAAAGGATCAACAAGAGTTAATCCTGTAAGTATATCCAAAGAGGAAATGAAGCAGCTATTAACAGATATATATAGAAATTAATTTGAAAAAATAACCAGGAACAGCAATATTATCTGGTTATTTTTTTATGGTCAGTTGGATAAATACAAGGACTATGTAAAATAATGAAAAGAGGATTTTAATAGTGTATGTAGAATACTATATTTTAGAATAGAACCACACTTAAGGTTGTGTTTTTATTAGATTAACATAATATATTTGTTTAGTCTGGTAAAAAAATATAAAAAATTAAGCAGTACTAAATTATAGTATTTTTTAAGCAAAGGTGATTTTATGTTAAAAATCAACATAGAAAGTGACAATTTAGTTTTTAGAGATATCCGAAAGGAAAATCTTGAAAAAGTACTTGAGCTGTATAATCAAAATGAACTGAATATTTATGCCACAGGAATTGATTTGCCAATGTCCTTAAACGACATTAATGAAAAATATCTTGAGGTGCTTGTAAATAGTCATGAGTTCTTTACTGGTGTTTTTTTAAGAGATAGTGCTATTTATGATCTTATAGGTGTAATTAAGGGCAGAATTGATTATGAAAACAATGAGGAAGCATGGATTTCATCTATACTTATTGACAGCAGCTATCAGAAAAAAGGAATAGGAAAAAGATCAATTGGCTCAATAATGCAGCTTCTAAATAAATCCTACGATGTCAGAAGAATATATATTGGGATTATTGCAGGCAACAAGGTTGGCAAAAAGTTCTGGCAAAACCTTGGATTCGACTACTTAAGAACTATTGAGCAATATATTAGATTAAATAATAATACTGAGGATTTTATTATAATGAAAAAGGATATTTAATATTAAATTTCTTTTGGACTCGGTATTTAAGCAAAATAAAAATAACTCCGCTAAATGAGGAGTTATTTTTAAATTTACACTTTATTACGTAAGTATCCCATGATTTTTTTAACGTAATCTTGAGTCTCCTTAAATGGCGGTATTCCTCCATATTTTTTAACATTGCCGGGTCCGGCATTATACGCAGCCAAGGCAAGTTCAAGATTACCACCGAATTCCTTAAGCATGGACTTTAAGTAGCGAACGCCTCCGTCGATATTTTGCGCAGGATCAAAGGCATTTTTTACACCAAGCCCTTCGGCTGTGCCAGGCATTAATTGCATAAGCCCCATAGCTCCTGCTGTAGAAACAACATTGGGTTTAAAATTCGATTCAGCTTTGATTACTGCCTTTATAATATTACTGCCTATATTGTATTTTTTTGATGCCTGTTCAATTAGTTCACTGTAATCACCTTTATAATCAATATTATTATAATAATTTGATGAAACAGAGTCTAATTCAGTTTGTGTCAGGTTATCAGGACTAATTTCATCACTTAATACATTTTCAAAATTAAAGGGTTTGTCCTTTATAATTTTTACATATGGAGGCAATTGGCTTTGTATTTGCATTAGTTTTTGTCTTAGTATGTTATTCAGCATTGAAGACATCTATTTCACTCCTTTACTTAATTTTAATACAAACTTTTTTCACTATCAATAATTATTATAAAATTATAGTATGTATAATTCTGTAAAAATTAATTTGTACTGCGAAGCATATTGAAGTATAATATAAAGAACAACTTCATTGTAGCTTTTATCTATAAAAGCCCTATATATCACTTTGTGGGGAAGTGGACTTATGAGAATTAAAAGAACTTACCAAAAACAAAAAGAACGTAAAAAGTCTGTAGGTATCTTTGCAAATTTTTTTATATTTATACCAGTAGCAGCAATAATTACTTCCATTGTAGTAGTAAATATATATAATGGAAATCTCAATTTTATTAATAATAAGTCTAACAATTCAAAAACTGCCTTTAATTATTTAATCGGCAACAAATCCTTTAAACTTTACAGAATAGAAATAAGCCGACATGATACTTATGAGGAAGCTGCAAAAACCATAGATGCTGTTAAAGAAAAAAAGCTTAACGCTTTTATATTAAAAGAAAAAGGATTTATAGTAATATTTGGAGTATTTACTAAGGAGGAAGCAGCAAGGGCTGCAAAAAAGACACTTGCTAATCTTAGTGTCGAAAATGCAATAGTAGAAATAAACACTTCTAAGAATATTCCTAACAATAATCCGATATATATAAGTGAAGATGGTGAATTTGTAAATACAGCGAATAAAGCTGATGTGGTTATATTAGAGGTATTGAACTCAAAGTCAGAGCTTAGTATAAAAATATTGGAAGATCCAGAGCTTGAAAATGTGGAGCTTTTACAGGAAGTATTGGACAAGGAGAGTCAATTGGAAAGCTATAGACTTGTGTTCGAGAATTTAGATAAGGATAAATCTAAAAACGTTCTGGCTCAAAAGTACGAAATGCTTTTAAAAGAATTATTAGAGTTTAGAATAGAAGTTGACAATGCTAAGAGCTACTACTATGTTCAGAACAGCTTGCTTAACCAATTGCAGCTTGTAGAAAAGTTTAAAAGAGAAATGGGCTTATGATACAAAATGTAAATAAACTTGAAATGAAATATATGGTTATGAAATATACTAATGGGAGGGCGCAAACTATGAAACTTTGCGAAATAAAGGATATACTAAAAGCAGAAGTATTATGTGGTGATGAATTTTTGGAAAATGAAGTCTCATACGCTTTTGGTTCAGATCTTATGAGTGATGTTTTGGCTTATGTAAAAGGAAGAACCATATTGTTAACAGGACTTATTAACTCTCAGGTTATTAGAACAGCAGAAATGGCCGACTTGACAGCCATTGTTTTTGTGAGAGGTAAAAGACCAGAAAATGATATAGTGAACTTGGCAAAGCAAAATAATATGATATTATTTACGACTAAAGACTCAATGTATACAGCATCTGGAAAGCTTTTTTGTAATGGATTAGAGGGAATAAATCTTGACTAGCTGTTTATTAGGATACTAAAAAGCAGCATAATAAGTGAATTTTATTAACCTACGTTGATTTATTAACATAATAAATGGTTTTGGAGGATAATGTGATGGAGTTTATGAAATACACTTTTGATGTGGAAAAGGATGACTTCGTTAGAGCAGGAGAGGCTTCCAGCAATATTAAAAGAACATTGAGAGAGTTGGGGATTGATTCTGCTATTGTTAGGAGGATAGCAATAGCTACCTATGAAGCAGAAATGAATATAGTAATACATTCTGTTGGAGGACAGGTTGAATTGGAAATAGATCCAAATTCCATTAAAGTTACCGCCAGAGATAGAGGACCTGGTATTCCGAATATTGAGCTTGCAATGCAGGAAGGATATTCTACTGCCAGCGAAAAAGTGCGTGAAATGGGCTTTGGAGCAGGTATGGGACTTCCGAATATGAAAAAATGTACAGATAGGTTTACTGTTGAATCAGTATATGGAGAGGGTACAACTATTACGATGGAGATTCTTTTGAAAGCGGGTGATTAGATGGACAATAAGTACTTCCATTCAGTTATATTACAAGAGGACAGATGCATTGGATGTACAAGTTGTCTTAAGGTATGTCCCACAGAAGCAATTAGATTAAGGGATGGAAAGGCAAGAATAATAGGAGAAAAGTGTATAGATTGCGGAGAATGCATTAGAATATGTCCTAACCACGCAAAAAGTGCAATTGCAGATAATTATTTAGATATTATAAAGAAGTTTAAGTACACAATTGCCATACCTTCGTTAGTGCTATATGGGCAGTTTCCAAGTAAAACAAGTATTGCACAAATGTTATCGGCTGTAAAAAATCTAGGTTTTGATGAGGTTTATGAGGCAACTACAGGATCAGAAGCCATTACTACTGTAATTGCAAACCATATATTAAATAAAAAGCATGAAAAGCCGCTGATTAACTCCAGCTGCCCCGCAATATTGCGTCTAATACAAATCAGGTTTCCAGATTTGCTGCCTAATATTATTGATATTGAGACACCTATTGAGGTTACAGCGAGAATCGCCAAGCACGAAGTATCAAAGAGGCTGGGACTGGATATAAAGGATATAGGTGTAATTTTTATATCACCCTGCACAGCAAGAGTGACCAGTATAAGAAATCCCATTGGAATCGAACGTTCATATGTTGATGGAGTTGTTTCTATGAAAGCGGTTTTCGGCGAGATACTTAGAAATCTTGGCGGCAGCTGTAAGGAACAGTTAGTAAGAAGCAACTCAAGCTCTATATTATGGCCTATTATTGGAGGACAGTCCAGAGCACTTGGAATAGAGAACTATCTTGCAGTTGATGGGATAAGTGAAGTAATTAAAGTGCTTGAAGAAATAGAAATGGATAAACTTGACGGCTTGGAGTTTTTTGAAGGCGTCGCTTGTCTAGGGGGCTGCGTAGGAGGTCCATTAACAATAGAAAACTCCTTTATATCACGAAACAGAATCAGAACCTTGGCGAAAAGTCTGCCGCCTGCAGAATATTCCAAAGAATATATAGACAATTCTATAAAGATGTACGAGGATGGATTGATAAGGCTAACCTGCGAAATAGAGCCAAGATCAATAATGCGGCTGGATAACGATATAACCAAGTCTATTAAGAAAATGGAAATGATAAAAGAAATCCTCAAGTATCTGCCTGGCTTGGATTGCGGTGTATGCGGTGCTCCCACCTGCAAGGCATTTGCGGAGGATATCGTAAGAGGTGAAAACCCTAGGTCAGTGTGCCTGGTTAAAACAATGGAAAACTTTAGAAATAAAAAAAGAAATTAATATAGAGGTGATAAAATGAAACTAAGAGATATATGTGAAAAGTTGAATTTAAAGGTAGCTGCTGGAGGTAATGGACTTGAAAATGATATAACAGGTGTATATATTTGTGATTTGTTAAGCTGGGTTATGTCACATGCACAAAAGGGTGATGCATGGATTACTGTAATGACACATTCAAATGTTATTGCAGTAGCATCATTGCTGGAGCTAGGCTGCATAATTGTGCCTGAGGGAATTGAAATTGATGAGGATACAATTGTAAAAGCAGACGAAGAGAATATACCAGTACTCTCATGCTCATTAAGTGCATATCAGCTTGCAACTGCTTTTAATGAAATGGGAATAGGTAAATAGCATGGAATTTGCAGTTGACTTTCATATTCATACTGCATTATCGCCATGCGGTGATGAGGATATGACTCCCAATAACATAGTCAACATGGCATTGCTTAAAGGCTTGGATATAATAGCCATAACAGACCATAATTCATGTGCAAACCTGCCGGCAGTTATGGAGGTTGCAGTACAAAACGGACTAATGGTAATACCAGGTATGGAGGTACAGACTAAAGAGGATGTCCACATAATATGCTTGTTCAAAAAGCTGGAAAATGCACAAAGATTTGATGAAATAGTTTATAACAGCCTTCCAAACATTAAAAACAACGAAGAAGTGTTTGGAAGGCAGATAGTATATGATGCAGAGGATCAGGTAATAAGAAAAGAAGAAAAGCTTTTGCTTTCCTCAACAGTACTTTCAGTAAATGACGTATTTGTTTTAGTGAGAGGATTGGGAGGAATATGTATACCTGCACATGTTGACAAGCAAGGCTTTAGTATTATAAGCAATCTAGGTTTTATTCCACCAGCCTTAAAGGTAAAGACTGTGGAATATTCCAAGAAAAATCCACCAGAAAAACTAATGAATAAATGGGCTTTTTTGAAAAAATATAATTATATAATATCATCTGACGCTCATTATTTATGGGATATGAATGAGAGAGAATTTTTTTTAGATATGGATTGTCTCAGTGTAAGCGAGCTTTTTAAAAGTCTGGACAATCTGGAGTAGCATATAGATATACAGTCTTTAAAAGCTGAAGAAAAATTTAATTTTGAAGTTGCTTCTCTATAGAATAATAAGCAGCGGTTAATCAGAATATTTTATTTAGTCCGTTCTATAAAACAGTATAAATTCATATTAATATATTGGCTGAAGCTTTGCTGACTTGGCTTTATCTACAAAAAAACAAAAAAAACTACACAAAAAGTAAAAGTTTTTGTTAAAAAAATAATTTATTTATGTTACAATATTCTTTGGAACTATTTAATTGATAAATTTCTGTCAATTAGATATATTTAGTATCATGTATTTTGAAGGAGGGAACTCTTTAATGGCTGAAATGACCTTTAAAGAAAAAATGGACAAGTTAGATCATATAATAAACGAGCACAAGCAAAAACCAGGAGCACTAATGCCTGTACTTAATGATACACAGGAGCTTTTTGGTTACCTGCCGGAAGAAGCGCAAAAGAGAATTTCCGAAGAATTGAATATCCCAATGGCAGAAATATTCGGAGTTGCAACTTTCTATTCAAGATTTACCCTAAAACCTAGAGGAAAGTTTACAATCAGCGTATGTATGGGAACTGCTTGTTATGTAAAGGATGCACAAGGTGTTCTTGACAGATTGAAAAAAGAGCTTAATGTTGAAGCTGGTGATACAACTACTGATGGCAAATTTACTTTAGAAGCAACAAGATGTCTTGGCTGCTGCGGATTAGCTCCTGTAATTACGGTTAATGAAGACGTTTACGGAAAGCTGGTTCCAGACGATGTACCTGATATTTTAAGCAAATATTAATTATGAAAGAACTTTCACTTCATATACTGGATTTAGTGCAGAACTCTATTTCAGCAGGTGCTACACTAACAGAAATTGTTATTAAAGAAGATTTAGCTGCTGACTGGCTTACCATTGAGATAAATGATAATGGTCATGGCATGGATAAGGAGCTTCTTGCAAAAGTTAAGGATCCTTTTGTTACTAGCAGAACCAGCAGAAAAGTTGGTCTTGGTATACCCTTGATGCTTGCTGCATGTCAAAGATGCGATGGAGATTTAACAATTTCTTCTGAAGTTAACGTAGGTACAAATCTAACAGCTGTTTTTAAACACAGCCATATAGATAGAGTACCAATCGGTAGCATGGCTGAGACACTAATCAGTCTTATTCTGTGCAGTACTTATACAGACTTTCTATATAAACACATAATTATAAATAAAAAGTCCAGTTTATCAGAGTTCTGTTTTGATACAAGAGAAGTGAAAAAATTACTCGGCAGTGAAGTGCCTTTAACAGAACCAGACATTTTAAACTGGATTAAAGATTATATAGCAGAAGGTCTTAGTAATTTAGGTGGAGGGATATAATAATGAAATCTATAAAAGAGTTAGAGGAAATAAGAAAGAGAACCCTTGATACTATTAATATAAGAAAAGAAAGAACAGGAACAAGAGTTGTTGTTGGTATGGCTACATGCGGTATTGCAGCAGGAGCTAGACCAGTTCTTTTAACAGTAATGGACGAAGTTAAGAAAAACAATCTTTCTGATGTAGCAGTTACTCAGACTGGCTGTATTGGAATGTGCAGACTTGAGCCTATAGTTGAAGTATATAGACCAAATGAAGAAAAGGTAACATACGTAAAAGTAACACCTTCTAAAGCATTAAGAATAGTAAATGAACACATTATGCAGGGTAAGGTTGTTGATGAATATACAATAGGTTCAGAAGATTAATATGAAAGCTACAGTAAGAAACTGTTAGGAGGTAAATATAAATGGAAATGTATCGTTCCCATGTTATGATTTGCAAGGGTACAGGTTGTAACTCTGCTGGTTCCGAGCGAATCGCACAAAATTTTGAAGCTGAATTAAAAAAGCATGGTCTTGAAAATGAAGTAGTTGTTGAAAGAACAGGTTGCTTCGGTCTTTGCGCTTTAGGACCAATTGTTATAATATATCCAGAAGCATCATTCTACAGTCAGGTTAAACCAGAAGATGTAGAAGAAATC
The DNA here is from genome assembly GCA_937930535.1 of uncultured Clostridia bacterium. Lineage (GTDB taxonomy): Bacteria > Bacillota > Clostridia > Lutisporales > Lutisporaceae > CALGKJ01. The sequence goes on along the minus strand of CALGKJ010000226.1, from coordinate 11,085 downwards.
GTTAAAGAGCACCTTTTAAAGGGTAGAGTAGTAAAGAGACTTCTATATGCTGAGACAGTTGCAGAAGATAAAATCAAATCAATAAATGAAGTTGATTTTTATAAGAAGCAGGTTAGAGTTGCACTAAGAAACTGCGGTGTTATCAATCCTGAAAATATAGATGAATATATAGCTTTTGACGGCTATAAAGCTATAGAGAAGGTACTTACTACAATGACACCAGCAGAAGTAATCGATGTTGTTAAACGTTCCGGCTTAAGAGGAAGAGGGGGCGGCGGATTCCCAACTGGTTTGAAATGGGAGTTTGCATCAAAATCAGTTAACGACAAGAAATATGTTCTATGTAATGCTGACGAAGGAGACCCAGGTGCATTCATGGACAGAAGCGTATTGGAAGGAGACCCTCATGCAATTATTGAAGCTATGACGATTGCAGCTTATGCAATAGGAGCTGACCAAGGTTACGTATATTGCAGAGCTGAATATCCAATAGCTGTTAAACGTCTTACAATTGCAATAAATCAAGCAAGAGAATATGGTTTGCTTGGTGATAATATACTTGGAACAGGCTTTAAGTTTGATATGGAAGTAAGACTTGGTGCAGGAGCTTTCGTATGCGGAGAGGAAACCGCGCTTATTGCTTCTATCGAAGGCGAAAGAGGTATGCCAAGACCAAGACCTCCATTCCCGGCAGTAAAAGGTCTATTTGGAAAACCAACAATATTAAATAACGTTGAAACTTATGCAAATATTCCACAAATATTCCTTAATGGTCCAGAGTGGTTTGCAAGCATGGGTACAGAAAAATCAAAGGGTACAAAAGTATTCGCATTAGGTGGAAAAATAAATAACACAGGTCTTGTTGAAATACCAATGGGTACAACAATGAGAGAGGTTATATTTGAAATCGGCGGAGGAATACCTAACGGTAAGAAATATAAAGCTGCGCAAACAGGAGGACCTTCAGGCGGATGTATACCAGCAGAGCATCTGGATGTAGAAATTGATTATGATAACCTTATAGCTCTTGGCTCAATGATGGGTTCAGGCGGACTTATCGTAATGGACGAAGATAACTGTATGGTTGACATAGCAAGATACTTCCTTGACTTTACAGTTGATGAATCCTGCGGAAAATGTACACCATGCCGTGAAGGTACTAAGAGAATGCTTGAAATACTTGACAAAATTACAGAAGGCAAAGGCGAAAAAGGCGATATAGAAATGCTGGAAACTCTAGCACACACTATAAAAAATGCTTCTTTATGCGGATTGGGGCAAACGGCACCAAACCCTGTATTGTCAACATTAACGTATTTCAGAGACGAATATGAAGCTCATATTAAGGATAAAAAATGTCCAGCAGGCGTATGTCAAGGGCTTGCTAAGTACTTTGTTATTGAAGAAAAATGTAAGGGCTGCGGAATCTGTGCTAAACAGTGTCCAGTTTCTTGTATTTCAGGAAAACCAAAGACTCCATATGTAATTGACAGTGCTAAGTGCGTTAAATGCGGAGTATGTTTGGAAAAATGTCCATTCAAGGCAATAGTAAAACAATAATTCGTTAAATAATTAATTAAAGGTCGTCTAAGCTTGCAGAGCTTGCATTATATGCTATATATTATCAGTGCAATTTTCTGCATACGCTAGTATACTATAAAACGTACATGCGAGTTGAGTGCAGTATGAGTATATTAGTTCAATAAGCTTAGGCGACCTTTTGCATCTAAATCAATAATTGTATATTCTGGGTATTTATCACGGCACAGTTTTTTAGTTTTTTCAACCAATTCAATTGTTTTAAAATAGTTTTTTCGAGCCCCCATAGCTAGTAAGGGGACACCGATAACATTTATTTTTAAGCCTCTCGAAAAGAAGCCGCCGATGGTCATGGTTGGAGGGACGGTTGGTGAGCAGTTTATAAAAGCAAAGGTGTCATTTATTTTATAAACATTATGAAACTCACTTGTCAGGTTTCTCATAGCTGGGATCAGCGCCTTTGAAGTTCCTCTTCCTATTGTGTACACTTTATTGCCATCCTCATCAATTCCGTGAAAAATAAGGCGCCCCATATCTTTATAAGTAAGCTTATTGAAATACTTAAGTTCCAGTATTTCTTTTTTGCTTGGAATTCTATCCTTGGGAAGAAGACCAAGATGTATTGCAGAGGATAATATGGAGGAATGTGTACCACCATAGCAGTTATAGATTATTATCATCTTACTCACCTCTGTTGTATAAAAGAATTTAATTAATGCTTATAGCTATATTCATGTAAATACTTTTAAAGTCCTACATTGACTTTCTTTAATTAGGGTTTTGATATAAATAGTATTTACATAATTCATGAAATTAAAACATATTATCTAAAATAAAACAATTTCCAGCGGCATATTAATATGCTTATTAGAAGAATAATAAAGAAACAAAGCTTGAAATTTCTACTTTTGTGTAAAACAACAATATTGTAAAGCTGGTTTTTTAGTTAAAATTTCTGTTGAACTGTTCAATTTTTTGTTAAATAATTAATTATCTAAATGAAAATAGGGCTAAAGGATTTTGTATACACGCGTCGAATAAAATTTAAAGATGTGTATAACTGGCTTAAAAATCAAAACATAATTATATAGAACACGTTGAGAATCTACGTCAAGCAGTCGATATGTTCGTGTTCTGTCAAATATAAATACCATTTCTTACCTTTGGTAGATGTAGAATCCTTATCGGTATTTATATAGAAATACTTATATTAAAATACTATTATTTTATTTAAGGGGTGAGTAATTTTGAATATTAGAACGTTGACCTTTAAGGGCGGAACTCATCCACCTCACAGCAAGAAGGCGACAGAAAAGCTGCTTGTAGAGAAAGCAAATTCACCTAGAGTTATAGTTATACCTATGCAGCAGCATATTGGAGCACCATGCGAGCCTATTGTTAAAGTGGGTGACGAAGTAAAGCTGGGACAAAAAATTGGTGAAGCTAAAGGCTTCGTTTCTTCACCTGTTCATTCAAGCGTATCAGGCAAGGTAGTTGCCATAGAAGCAAGACTTTACTCAGGTGGAGGCAAGGTAACCTGCATAGTGATTGAATCTGACATGGAGGATACTCTATATGAAGGCATTGTCCCCAAAGGAAGATTGGAACAATTATCAGCAGACCACATAAAAACCATAATTAAAGAAGCTGGTATTGTTGGGATGGGTGGTGCTGCATTTCCGACTCATGTTAAGTTATCGCCTCCTCCGGGGAAAAAGGTTGATACTATAGTATTAAATGGAGCTGAGTGCGAACCTTATCTTACTTCAGACCATAGATTAATGCTTGAGCATCCAGAAAAAGTAGTTTTTGGATTGCAGGCACTTATGAAATCCATGGGAGTTAGTAAGGGATATATAGGAATTGAGAATAACAAGCCCGATGCTATTGAAGCTCTGTTTAATGCAGCAAAAGCAGCACCAGAAATAGAAGTGGTTGGGCTGCGCACTAAATATCCTCAGGGAGCAGAAAAGCAGTTAATATATGCATGCACAAAGCGGCAGGTTCCATCAGGAGGACTTCCGGCAGATGTTGGCGTTGTAGTTAACAATGTGGGCACAGCAGCGGTTATTGCAGATGCTATCAGGACTGGAATGCCGCTAGTTGAACGGATTGTTACTATAACTGGCAAAGGTGTAAAAACTCCTAAGAATCTATTGGTTAAAATAGGTACATCCTTTAGAGACGTAATAGAGCAGTGCGGAGGATTAACTGATAGCATAGGAAAGATCATTTCAGGAGGCCCAATGATGGGTATAGCACAATTCTCTTTGGATGTGCCTGTAGTTAAAGGTACATCGGGGATACTGATACTAAGTGAAGCGGAAGCCAGATTACCTGAGCCTTCCAATTGTATTAGATGCGGAAAATGTGTGGATGTATGTCCCATAAACCTGATGCCTATCAATTTAAGTGCATATGCTCTACAGGATAAATTCGAGCAAGCTGAATCACATCATGCATTGGACTGTATTGAGTGCGGAAGCTGTTCTTTTGTGTGCCCTGCCAAAAGACCTCTTGTTGATTCTATAAGGGTTGCAAAACGTGAAATAATGGCAAAAAGAAGAAAATCTCAATTGGCTCAAAATAAATAATGGGAGTGATAAAGTTTGGAAAGCAGAAAATATGTAGTTTCATCATCACCTCATATCAGGTCAGGTGAATCCACTAAGAGGATTATGCTAGACGTAGTAATTGCACTGCTGCCTGCCTTGATTGCCGGTGTATGGTATTTTGGGTTAAATGCATTACTAATAACGATAGTTGCTGTATTATCTGCCGTTGCTGCTGAGGCAGCAATGCAAAGTATTATGAAAAGACCCATTACAGTAAATGACTTAAGTGCTGTAGTTACAGGTATATTAGTAGCCTTTAATGTACCGCCGACAGCCCCCCTTTGGATGGTGTCTATTGGTTCAATATTTGCTATTGCAATAGTAAAGCAATGCTTTGGAGGAGTAGGACACAATTTTATTAACCCTGCTTTGGCGGCAAGAGCAATGCTGCTTGCCTCATGGCCCCAAAAAATGACAGCATGGATTACTCCAGGGATAGATGCTATAACTACGACTACTCCCCTTGCATTGGCAAAAGGCACAGAAGTTGTGGGTCAGCCGCTGCCAAGTATAATGGATTTATTTGTTGGCAATGTGGGTGGATGTATAGGAGAAACCTCAGCGGCACTGCTGCTTTTGGGCGGTTTGTATTTAATGCTTAGAGGTGTAATCAATTATAGAGTACCAGCAAGCTTTATTGGTACAGTTGGTATTTTAGCATTTCTGTTTAGCGGACTTGATATGAATATGGCGGTATATCACATATTTGCTGGTGGTTTATTCCTTGGAGCCTTCTTCATGGCCACCGATTATTCATCATCACCTATGACTGCTAAAGGGCAAATAATAATGGGTATAGGATGTGGAGTCATCACGGCAGTTATCAGGTTCTATGGAGGGTATCCAGAAGGAGTATCTTATTCCATATTACTAATGAACGTTGCTACTCCTCTTATTGACAGATATACAATGCCTAAGAAATTCGGGGAGGTGAAGAAAAGTGCGTGATTATATAAGACTTACAGGAATACTTGTATTAGTTTGCTTAATAGCCGCTACACTTTTGGGTTTTACTAACTCCTTTACCTCAGGAAAGATTCAAGAACAAATAGCAAAGGCAAATGATGAAGCACGACAGACAGTACTTCCTGTCGCAACAGAGTTTAATAAAGTTGAATATAGTAACCCGAGTCTTGCAATGGTAGATGAAATTTATGAAGGCAAGTCAAACGGAGAGCTTGTAGGCTATGCTGTAAAGGTTACTTCTAAAGGCTATGCAGGTCCGATAGAGATAATAGTCGGCGTGGATATCAATGGAATTGTTCAGGGAATAAGCGTTGGTAATAATACTGAGACACCAGGTTTGGGTAAAAATGCCGCTAACCCTCAATTTGAAGGACAATATCAAGAAAAGACTTGGGACAGTGATATAGCAGTAATAAAAAACGGAACTCCAAAAGAAAATGAAGTTGTAGCTATTGCAGGTGCTACTATTACCTCTAATGCTGTAACAGTAGGAGTAAATCAGGCTATGGCAGCTGCAAATGAATTGAGTAACAAATAAAAAGTTTTGGAGGTGATATTGTGAAACAGTTAAAGGTACTTACAAATGGAATTGTAAATGAAAATCCAGTACTAAGACTTGTACTTGGCATGTGTCCAGTACTTGCAGTAACTACCGCGGTATTTAACGGTATTGGCATGGGTATAGCTGCTACGGTTGTACTTATTGGTTCAAATTTAATTATATCACTAATTAACAAAATCGTTCCAAGCGAAGTAAGAATACCCATTTATGTAGTTATTATTGCTTCATTTGTAACGGTTGTTCAGATGCTAATTCAAGCTTTTTCACCGGAACTGGATAAAGCTTTAGGAATATTTATACCTCTTATAGTTGTTAACTGTATAATACTTGCAAGGGCAGAAGCATTTGCTTCAAAAAACAAGCCGTCAGCTTCAATATTGGATGCTATCGGTATGGGTATTGGTTTTACTATTGCGTTAGTAATAATAAGTACATTCAGAGAGGTACTGGGAGCAGGAACTTTCTTTGGAATAAAGCTATTTGGTGAGGGCTTTGATCCCGCATTGATAATGATACTTCCGCCAGGAGGATTCCTTGTTTTGGGTCTTACCATAGCAGCAGTTAATAAGTTGACTGCTAAGAAAAAGAGTTAGGAGGGGGACATAAATGAAAATAGCTGCTATTTTGATAAGTGCAATACTGGTAAATAACTTTGTCCTCTCAAGATTTCTTGGGATATGCCCTTTTCTTGGAGTTTCAAAGAAGGTTGAAACCGCATTAGGAATGGGTCTTGCCGTAACCTTCGTAATGGGCTTGGCATCTGTTATAACTTGGCTGGTGCAGATATTTGTATTAGATCTTCTGGGCATTGGGTATATGCAGACTATTGCTTTTATATTAGTTATTGCAGGGTTGGTTCAGTTTGTAGAAATGGTAATTAAAAAGACCAGTCCCACATTGTATCAAGCACTAGGGGTATATCTGCCCCTAATAACAACAAACTGTGCGGTACTGGGTGTTACAATACTAAATATACAAGAAAAATATAATCTTATAGAGACCTTAATAAATGGAATAGGTGCAGCACTGGGCTTTACACTGGCAATCGTATTGTTTGCAGGTGTGAGAGAAAGACTTGAGACAGCGCCGATTCCAAAGGCCCTGGAAGGATTTCCTATAGCACTTATTACTGCCAGCTTGCTATCCATAGCATTTTTAGGCTTTAGTGGTCTGTCATTATTCCAATAATGACGCCTTATTTCAATAATGACGCATTATTTCAATAATGAGATCTTATCTGAATAGACATACTACTTAGTCAGTACATCCTGTAAAGGTGGTATAGTAAGGTATATATTGTAGAAAGAGGTGATTGTCTTGTTTAGTGGTATACTGTGGCCTACTTTGACTCTTGGTGGTTTGGCTATATTCTTCGGCGTGGTACTTACTTTTGCTTCAAAAAAGTTTGCCGTGGAAGTTGATCCCAGAGTTACAGATATTAGAGGGCATTTACCAGGTGCCAATTGCGGTGGCTGCGGTTATGCAGGCTGTGATGCATTTGCTGATGCAATAGTAAAAGGAGAAGCACCTATAACCGCCTGCCCTGTAGGTGGCGCAGAAATGGTTAACCAGTTGGCACAGGTTATGGGGGTAACTGCCGATGTAACTGAAAAGCATGTAGCAAGAGTAGTTTGCTGCGGTGATAAAAATAGTGCTAAAGAAAAATATGAATATCAGGGAATACACGACTGTAAAGCTGCTGAACTTCTTGCAGGAGGTTCAAAAAGCTGTAAATATGGATGTACAGGCTTGGGTACATGCGTTAAGGCATGCCCCTTTGATGCAATACACGTGGTAAATGGTGTGGCATTAGTAGATGAAAAAAAATGCACTGCATGTAAAAAATGTATTGAGGTATGTCCCAAAAATGTTATTGAGCTTGTTCCTATATCTAAGCAGGTTAGAGTTTTATGTAAAAATGTAGAAAAGGGAAAGGCAGTTAATGAGGTTTGCAAAACAGGCTGTATATCATGTCAAAAATGTGTTAAGACATGTAAATTTGATGCAATAATATTTGAAAATAATATTGCCAAAGTAGATTATTCTAAATGTACAAATTGTATGATGTGTGCTGAAGCATGTCCCACTAAGACAATATATGCTAATTTTGAAAACAGAAAAAAGGCACATATCAATGATGAAAAATGTATAGGCTGTACGATATGTAAGAAGCATTGCAATTTTGAAGCTATTGAAGGAGAACTTAAGGGTAAGCATAAAATAGTTTCAGATAAATGCGTCGGTTGCAGTGCATGTCACGCCAAGTGTCCCAAGAAAGCTATAGAAATGAAATAATCAAAAGCTGTGAGGTAACATTATCTCACAGCTTTTACTGTATACAAAATAATAGAATTGATATAATATTTTTGAATCAAAGAAAAAAGCCAATATATATCCTATAGAGAAACAAAAGGAAGCATTAAATTATGAAGTTGTTTCTCTATAATAAAAAATGTCAAAATAGTTGAAGTAAAAATGGTAAAATGATAAACTTAGAACTGTGTACAATAATCCATTAAAGGGGATGAATATTTTGGCAAGAGGGTATAATAGAAGAACTTGGCTTTTAGTATTGCTATTATTAGTTGGTATAGTAATAGGCGGTTTTTTAGGAGAGCTGCTAGGAGGCTATATACCAATCCTAAAGTATGGTTATCATATTGAAGTAACTCCTCACACCTGGAATCTAGGAATATTCAAGTTAACCTTCGGTTTGGGGATAAAGCTGAATATGTTTGGTGTACTGGGTATAATAGCATCAATATTTATTTATAGGAAAATGTAAAAATTATAAGAGGTGTTATATGCGCTTAATACTTGCTTCAAATTCACCAAGAAGAAAGGAAATATTGTCACAAATAGGATTAAATTTTGAGGTTATTCCATCCCGGTTTGAAGAAAATAGCCTTGAACTGGAACCAGAAGAGCTTGTCAAGCATTTTGCTTATATGAAAGCAAGAGATGTATACAGCCGAATTCGAGGCACAGTCGAAACAGACACATTTGTTATCGGCTCGGATACAATAGTGTTCTGTGACAATATAATGGGCAAGCCTAAAAACGATGCTGATGCATTTGCTATGTTGAGAAGGCTAAGTAACAGAGAACACTATGTTATGACGGGTGTTTCTGTTATAAATGCTATAGATGGTAGGGTTGTAACAGAGTATGAGAAGACCAAGGTGTATTTTCGGGCTATCAGTGACGATGAAATAAAGAAATATATCAGCAGCGGTGAACCTCTGGACAAGGCTGGAGCTTATGCAATACAGGGCATTGGTTCACTATTTGTTAAAGGAATAGAGGGATGTTATTTTAACGTTGTCGGTTTTCCGATATTCAGGTTTTCCAATATAATGAAAGCACTTGGCTACAACCTGCTTTAGTGTAATTTACTTTAGTATTTAATCGCAACATTTATTTATTATTAATCTTTATTGCTATTTATACAGCTTACAAATACGAAAGGATTACAGGTGCTAATATGCAAAATGAAAACCGCGGCATAACTATAAAGGAATTGCCAGCAGACGAAAGACCCAGGGAAAGATTATTAAAATATGGTGTAGAGGTATTATCAAATGCAGAATTATTGGCAATACTAATAAGAACAGGAATAAAAAATGAAAGTGCAATATCACTGTCTTACAGAGTTATAAATCAATATGAAGGATTAAGATTCCTAGCTAATTGTACTATTCAGGAGCTAAGCAAGATAAATGGGATAGGCATAGCAAAGGCAGCACAGCTAAAAGCGGCAGTGGAATTGGGAAAGAGGATTTCCAATACAGGTGGTTTAACTGAGGTATTCGTTAAATGTCCTAAGGATGCAGCAAAGCTGTTAATGGAGGATATGCGTTACCTGAAAAAAGAGTACATGAAGGCTATACTTTTAAATATAAAGTGCGGGCTTATCAGTATAGAGGATATTTCCATCGGTAACTTGAATTCTTCTATTGTTCATCCTAGAGAAGTGTTTGTACCAGCAGTTAAAAAATCAAGTGCGAGTATTATTATCGCACACAATCATCCTAGCGGAGATCCTACACCAAGCAGTGATGATATAAATATAACCAAAAGAATAATAGAAGCAGGCAAAATAATAGGTATTGAAATGGTTGACCATATTATAATTGGAGACGGCAGATACTTAAGCTTAAAAGAAGAAGGATACATATAGAATTGTAAACAGATACTAAGGAGGACTTAATTTAATGGGCTTATTTAATTTTTTTTCAAAAGATATAGGTATTGATCTAGGGACAGCAAATACATTAGTTTATATGAAAGGCAAGGGAATAGTAGCAAGAGAACCCTCGGTTGTAGCTATGAGAACCGACAGCAATGCTGTTCTTGCTGTAGGAGATGAAGCAAAGAAGATGATAGGACGAACACCAGGAAACATAGTCGCTATTAGACCTATGCGTGATGGTGTTATTGCTGACTTTAATGTTACTCAGAGCATGTTAAAGTATTTTATAAAAAAAGCATACGGAAATTCCTCTATTGGAAGACCTAGAGTGCTGGTAAGTGTACCATCAGGAATAACAGAGGTTGAAAAAAGAGCTGTTGAAGAAGCGGCAATGCAGGCAGGAGCCAGAATGGCAAAGCTTATTGAAGAACCAATGGCTGCGGCAATAGGCGCAGGTCTGCCAGTAGGTGAGCCTACCGGCAGCATGATAGTAAATATGGGTGGAGGAACAACCGAAATAGCTGTGATTTCCCTTGGAGGTATAGTGACCAGCAAGTCTATAAGAGTGGCCGGGGACAAATCGGATGAAGCTATTGTAGGATATATTAAAAGAACATATAACCTTGCCATAGGAGAAAGAACAGGAGAACAAATCAAAATAACAATTGGCTCAGCATTTCCAGGAGCTATAGACGGCAAGATGGATATAAAAGGCAGAGACTTAATATCGGGTCTTCCCAAGACAATTACAATAACCTCTGATGAAATACTTGATGCACTGAAGGAACCAATATCCCAGATAATTGATGGTATAAAGGGAACACTGGAAAAAACTCCGCCAGAGCTGGCAGCAGACATAATGGATAGAGGCATAATGCTGTCGGGTGGGGGAGCATTACTTTATGGTCTGGACAGCTTAGTAAGAAAAGAAACAGGAATGCCGGTGCATGTTGCTGAAACACCTTTAGACTGCGTAGTAATGGGAACTGGAAAAGCACTGGATCAGCTTGAGGAAATAAACAGATCCCAAATGTCAAGGCGACGATAGTTAAATATTGCAATAAAATGATAACATGGTATGCGGACTATTTGCTGCCATGTACTTTGTTGTAAACATGTTTAGGCCGCAAGAGATTGTAACGCAATAGCTGTAGTATTCTGAAAAGCGGCTGTATCAATCGATGGAGTGAGGTTACAATGAAATTATTTAG
>CALGKJ010000225.1 GCA_937930535.1 uncultured Clostridia bacterium | reverse complement strand
TATAAATCGCAATAAATATGTTACATTATCGTAAATATGTTGTGCGATTTATATTTGATAGAAAGCAAACGAAAGTGCTTGAGCAATGTAAATTATTTATTGCTTTCTATATAGCTGGTACACAATTTATTCAACATTCAGGTATTGGGGTGATGCAGATGGATTTAAAGATTGGGGATATAGTGGGCAGAAAATCATATAATTGTGATGTAATTTTTAAAGTTCACGATATATTAAAGCTTGGGGACAGCTACAAAATAGTTTTATGGGGAGTAAACTTAAGGATACTTGCGGATGCTCCTGAAAATGATATAGTTAAGCTTCCTCTTACGAAAGTCAATGAAGGCGATAGATACTGCTGCGGTTCAATGAAAAAGGCTAATACAAGAATGGCTAAGTTCAATAAAAAGCTTGAAGCAAGATTGGGAAGTACACTTTTAAACAGAAGCCCAAATAATGTTTTTAAGAGACCGGGTAAGGTTTTGCATCTGGATGGTGACAGCTCATACCTTGAAGTATGCATGAAATCATATAAGGAAAGTCATATTGAAGCTATAGGAAAAGCTGTGCCAGAGGCAGAGCAGCCCAAGAGAGTTCAGGAGCTTTTGAGACAGTATAATCCCGATATACTTGTTCTTACAGGTCATGATGCCATGCTTAAGGAAGGCAGAAACAGAAGAAGCACAGATGATGCCTCAAAATACAGAAATTCTATGTACTATATAGAAGCAGTAAAAGAAGCCAGAAAGTATGAGCCGTCGCTGGATAACCTTGTAATTTTTGCAGGAGCCTGTCAATCATATTTTGAAGGCATAATGAATTCAGGAGCAAATTTTGCCAGCTCACCAGAGCGCATACTGATACATGCACTAGATCCGGTTATGATCTGTAAAAGCATAGCATTTGCATCCATAGAAAAGGTTGTACCATTAGAGGAGATGCTTAGCAATACAATCAGCGGGATAAAGGGTGTCGGAGGTATACAAACCAGAGGAAAGTATAGGGATGGTATGCCAAAGACCCTGAACGATACATTATAACGGGAGGGAGTGAGAATGCTTTTTAAAGTATTTGATAGCAATAACAACATAGGAAAAGAAATAGAATTTGATGAATTAATTGCTTCAATAGCAGCATGCAATATGGCAGATGACTCGGAACTTGAGACCTTAAAAGCCTTTGCAATAATGATAAGAACTGAGCTGGCGAGACAAACTGATGTTTACGGAGGAAGCGGCTGCGATACACATAAGGAATATGATATATGCAGCAATCCTGGACATTGTATACAATACAAACTGATAAAATCAGAAATACCTGATATAGTAAAAAAAGCTGTATATGAAACCAAGGATAAAATAATAACCTTTGAGGGAAAGCCCATAAAGCCCTATTACCACTACAGATGCGGAGGAGCTACGGAAAACTCGGAAAATGTAATAGACAGCAGAATCAACTATTTAAGAAGGGTATTATGCTCTCACTGCAAAAACATGAAGGACTGCAACGCTGAAAGTTATTTTAGTGTAGGCGAGCTGGAACAGCTTTTAGATACTAAAGTAACAAAAAATGAAAATATCCATATGACTATGAGAGGTATATTTGAAGATATAGAGGTTGATGATCTTGGCTATGTAAGAACAATAAAAATCGGCAGCAAAACCTTCAAGGGTAGGGACGTAATGAAAACACTAAACCTGAATTCTGCAAGATTTAATTATACTCCGGTAAAATTTCTTATAAAAGCCATTGGAATGGGTCACGGCTTGGGACTTTGTCAGTGCGGAGCCAATGAAATGGCAAAGCAGGGTAAAAGCTATCAGGACATACTGAACTACTATTATACAGGTATAGTCATTGAAGAAATGCAGATGCCAGAGTCAGGCAAGCCCCTGAGAGGAAGAAAATTCGTACTGGATGCAGGACACGGAGGAGCCGAATGCAGTGATGGAAGAGGACCCAGCGGACTCAGAGAGAAGGACGTGAATATGGATATAGTGCTTCAACTATCACAACTTCTGGAAAATGAAGGAGCACAGGTTGTTTTAACCAGAAAAGGAGACCACAACATTCCTATGGTTGACAGAGCAAAATTATCCAATTCAGTAAAGCCTAACTTTTTTATATCAATACTGCAAAGTACTTTTGCAAGTCCCGGAGTATCAGGCACTGAAATATATCACTTCAGAGGTGATAAAGCGGGGGAAAAGCTTTCAAAGCTCGTAATGGATGAAATAAGCAGCAGCTTAAAAACAAAAAATAGAGGTGTAAGAACAGCAGAATTTTATCTGCTGAGGGAAGTAAAGGGATCATCAATTATTATACAGTTACTATATATTACCAATCCTCAGGATGAAGCAAAATTAGCTGATCCTGATTTTAGAAAAAAAGCTGCGGAAGCTATATATAATGCCATAAATCAATATTATAACATATAAAAAGCCGGCTTTGCCGGTTTATTTTTTTAGGTCGCAATAATTTATAAAAAATCATTATTTTTAATAAATTATCACAAAAAAACAAAAATAATAATTGACTTATTTTTTGCAAATTGATATAATATTTATTTTTATTTGACATATAATATAGGATATGATAAAATTTTAGATGTGGGAAGGCAGGTGGTTTTTTATGGCTTCA
>CALGKJ010000224.1 GCA_937930535.1 uncultured Clostridia bacterium | reverse complement strand
TCTTTATAAAAATTAAATTTATTTAATTTTATTTTTCAAATTTTAAAATTAATTCTTTTTAATCGTTTTATCAAATAAAAATAAATTTGTTTATTATATATATATATATTTTTAAAAATGTTTAATTGTATTATATCATATTATGAACTATTAAGTAAAATTTTAAGTATATAGTAATATTATCCCTTATAAAGTAGTAATAAAACATTAACTGCCGCAAGACTTTGAAAGGTCAATGATGAAATAATTCCAAAAGGAAACTCTGATAAAAAAAGGAGGGTAGGAAAAGCCGCTGCTTTTACCACCCTCCTTTTTTTATATGATTTTGATTCTTCAAATAAAACCTAAGGAGTTTTAAATTTATTAATATTTTCTGCTACATCATTCATCATATCCGATAGCTTTCCTGCTGTACATGCTACCTCCTCTGTTGAACCGCTTAGCTCTTCAGACAGGGAAGCTATTTCATCTGAGGAAGAGGATATTTCCTGAGCAGCTCCTGATGTTGTATGCAAGTTATTGAGTATGACTACTTTTTTGCTATTAATCTCATTTGCTGACTTATGAACTGCCTGCATTTGCGGCAGCAGTTCTTCCATTTCATTTACAATTTCCTCGAATATTTCTGCGATACCATTTATAACACCAATTTGTTCAAACATACTTCTGTTAACACCTTCGGTATCCGTTACCACCGTACCACTTTCCTGATATATTTCCATAATAAGCTCGTTTATGTTTTCTGAGGATATTTTAGACTGCTCTGCAAGCTTTCTTATTTCGTCTGCTACTATACTGAACCCCCTGCCAGCTTCCCCGGCACGTGCTGCTTCAATGGCTGCGTTTAATGCAAGCAGATTGGTTTGATCAGCAATACTATTTATAAAGCTTGTAATTTCGTTAACCTTGTTAATGTTAGCCCCAAGCCCCTGCACCTTCTTCGTAACTGCCTCAACCCGCATATTAAGCTCTCTTATTGAATCAATTAGATATCCGATATCCTTGCTTCTCATTCTGGACTTGATACTAATATCATATGTTTTTTTACTAGAGAGTTCTATTAAATTTGCAACCCCTTGGATTTCACGCCCAAAATCAGTGAAAGCATCGTTTATATGGATAATCTCCGCTGTTTGATTTACGGAGTTTCGAGATACCTCTTGAATCAATGCTGAAACGCTCTGAGAAGAGGAAGACATTTCACTAGAAATATTCGCCAAAACCTCAGATTCAGAGTATACATCAGCTACACTAACCTTTATCTTTGACAAAGTGTTTCCAATCTGTGCTCTAAAGCTATTTAATAATTGTGCTATTTCCATTATTTCATCTTTTCTTTTTATGTTAATATCTGCTGTTAAATTTCCCTTGCTCATGCTCTCCAGATTTAATTTTATTTTATCGATATCCTTTTTTAATATCTGAGAAAATTTAAAGGTCATATATAGAGCCAGAAGCATAGAAAAAGCTATTGCACCTACTAGAATGTAAAGAAACATACTCCTTATATCGCCAAAGACAGATACATCACTGTCTGCTCCCACTATTGCGATTATTTGTCCTGCGGAATTTTTTATAGGAGCATAACCAGATATAAATGTACCCCATTCATCTGTGTAAGGCTCATCATCTGTAAGAACCTTTCCTCCAAACGCTTCAAGCATTTCCTGCTGCATATCATAGGCTTGAAAAAAATCAGCAGGTTCAGGAGAGGCATCTATAACAAACAAAGCGGTTTTATCATCCTGTTTTATAAAAGTATACAAGTTTTTCACATTCTTTTTTGCTTTGAACAAAAACATAGCCTTAAGAAGCTCATCATATTCAGCGCAATCATTGGATTTTGTATTAATAATCCTTTCAAGCTTATCACCATCAATAGCCTCAACAGCTTCAATTGCACAAGCCTTGACTTCAACCTTCAAGCCTGCCTCTACTCGTTCAAAAACATAGGTATTACATGCAGATAGTATCACTCCCATAATGCAAGTGACTAAGAATACCATACCTATCATCTTAAGTCCTATTTTACTCACCAGATAATCCCCCCATTATATTTTGATTGATTTATTAAAGCTTCCATGCTTTGAAACACATAAGTTAAGTTTTATGGTTGCTTCCCTATAATGCCTGATTCTATTCTATGCATTTATATATATAGTCCTATTACTTTAATTTTGTGACACCATGAGCAAAAAAACAAATCTGATTCTGCATCTGTCAAAGTAAGAAACGGTATTTATATTTGATAGAACCTGTACATACGAATGCTTGATGTTATTTCTTTAACGTGTTTCATATAAATAACCAATTTAAATAATACCAGATATTAGTATTTATGGAAAGTGTTAAATATTAAGTTGCTTCGCTTTAAATTATTCTTAAAGACCTTATATTTCGTTATGCTAAGTAATATATATAATACAATTAATAAAATTTATTACAGGTGATCATATGTATAATTATTGTATATATCTCAGAAAATCCCGGGCCGATGAGGAAGCCGAAAAATTTGGAGAAGGCGAGACCCTTTCAAAGCATAGATCTGCACTTCTTAAGCTTGCCACAGATATGAAAATAACAGTAGGCAGGATATTTGAGGAAATTGTTTCAGGCGAGAGTCTGATACACAGACCTGAAATGCTTAGTCTTCTAAAAGAGATACAGGAAGGCAGATGGACAGGAGTTCTTTGTATGGATATGGATCGTCTCGGACGTGGCAATATGCAGGAGCAGGGATTGATACTTGAGACCTTTAAAAGCACTAATACAAAAATAATAACTCCTAGAAAGACTTATGATCTTAGTAATGAATTTGATGAGGAATATTCAGAGTTTGAGGCTTTTATGGCTCGCAAGGAGCTTAAGCTTATAAACCGCCGTTTACAACGGGGCAGAATCCGCTCTGTCGAAGAAGGGAACTATATAGGCACCTTTGCACCCTTTGGATATGAAATTTGCTTTGAAGGCAAATATCGCAGCTTGAAGCCCCATCCAGAGCAGGCAAATGTTGTTGTTATGATATTTGATATGTATGTTAATCAAGGCATGGGATGCAGCAAGCTCGCAAACACACTTAACAGCATGGGTATAAAAACTTATACCGGGCGCAAATGGAGTGCTCCTTTGGTAGCAGGTATTATTAAAAATCCTGTATATACCGGCGTAGTTACCTGGAATAAAAAGAAGTCCCAAAAATCCACCAAGGAGGGTTGTATAAAAGAGGTTAAAGCCGTCCCAAAGGCTGAATGGTTAATTGCAGATGGCAAGCATGAAGCAATTATTTCTAAAGAGCTGTATAGTCAGGCTCAAAAAATACTTTCAAGCAGATACCATGTACCCTACAATATAAGGGTAACAAATCCCCTTGCTGGTATACTTAAATGTAAAATCTGCGGTTCTAATATGATATACCGACCCTTTAGCAAGTCTGAGGCTCATATAATGTGTATTCATAAATGCGGAAATAAATCCTCCAAGTTCAGATATGTTGAGGATAGACTTATAAGCGAGCTTAGTCTTTGGCTAAATGAGTATAAGCTTGAATATAGCTCCGAAAATAACCTTAAGACTTCTGATAATCTAACAATAAAGGTTATTAAAAACTCCATTAAAAATGCTGAAAAAGAGCTTTCAGAGCTGGAAAAGCAAAAAAATAATTTGCACGACTTTTTGGAACGTGGAATTTATGATGATACTACTTATCTGGAAAGGTCGAAGTCTCTTGCTGAAAGAATAGAAAAGACCACTGCTATTAAGCGTCAGCTTCAGCAGGATATTGATAATGAAGACAAATGCATTAAAGCTGGGCTGGAGATTATGCCAATGCTTCACAATATATTAAGGCTATACCAGCTTGAGGATGATCCAGCGGAAAAAAATTTGCTTCTAAAGTGTGTAGTTGAAAAGGTGATATATCAGAAAAGCAAGGAGCAGAGAAATGATGATTTTTCACTGGAGATTATGCCCAAAATTGAGTATTAAGGAAGGCCCACATACAGCATAAATGAGATATTGGTTATATATTGATAAAGTATAATAGTAAATTCATTGCCTTCTTTATCAATTCCGATTGGATCGTGTAATGAGACTTCCGTCTTGGTTTTCTTTGACGCACGAATTGTCATAAGTATTTCATTAGCTATACTTCTCAAAATGCATTTATTCACATAATTTGAGCAGACTCTATAAATGGAGGTGATAAATATGTCTTATGAAAAAAACACAACTCAAACTGGTAATATGGATGAAGGACTAAACGAGACAACCAGACTGCCTTATACAGATTCCATCTCTGTAAAAGCATCCAAGGAAACAATTAAAAAATCAAAAAAATAGAATAAAGCATCAGACCACTGATGCTTTATTCTATTTTATATTCACCTTTGCTTATACCAAAGCACCTTTCAAATTGTTCATCATCAAACAGACCAAAAGCAAGCTCATCTATCCTTCCAGATGCAATTTTGTCAAGGATTCTTTCATATACTCTTTTAGTAAAGCTAAGCTGTGCTTTGATCATATTATCGTTTTTTCCATCATGTTCAACTTGAAATTTAATATTATCGGTGCTCCAAAGTGTCTTCCCTCTCACGCTCCCCCTCCATCAGCTTATACTATAAGGATAAGCAGCTTTATACTTATATACCTATATAATAGATAATATGATGGAGCAAGTTTGTATTATTCTATATTTCTTCCTCCTAACCTGTATTTAAAGTTGGTCTACCCAACTTTACATCAGCAATCAATGAAAAGAAAGAAAGTCTCAGGAAGTGACCCTAGACAGACGCAGCTTTATTTTCATATTAAAAATGTTTCTATGTATTAAAAATACTAGGCTGAAGCCTATTATTGCTGGGGAAATATCCCTTTTTCTACATTTACCAATGCACTTCTACAAAACAGCTTATTTTTTAGTTGATTATAGCACCTTTTTACTAGATATAGTGTTGTTATTTGTCGCCCTAAGCAACTTGTTTTTTTCAATATCATATTCCCCCAAATTATAATACAAGATATATATTAGTATTTTCATAAATAAAATCTATATAGAGTAACAAGTGTATTTTGAGGGCGGTGATTATTTTGAACGAAAAAAAGAATGTGGCTGGAATTTATGCCAGAAAATCCCTATTCACTGGCAAAGGTGAATCAATACAAAATCAGGTAAATATGTGCACTGAGTTTGCAGCCTCCAGGGGTTGGGGAATTATTATATATACGGACGAGGGCTATTCCGGCAGCGATACAGATAGACCCGGCTTTAGAAAAATGCTTATGGATATTGAGAAAGGAATCTTGGATACTGTAATTTTCTATAGGCTAGACAGGGTGTCCAGAAGGATACTTGATATATGTGAATTTATAGAGCAGCTAAATAAAAAAAACGTAGGCTTTATTTCTATTACAGAAAGCTTTGATACTACATCACCCATAGGAAGAGCAATGGTTCATATAGCCGCTACCTTTGCACAGCTTGAACGGGAAATGCTGGCTCAAAGGATCAGAGATAATATGCTGGAGCTTTCAAAAACAGGAAGATGGCTGGGCGGTACTACCCCAACAGGATATCAGTCAAAAAAAATCACTTTAGTCAATGAAGATATGCGGAAAAAGCATATATATGTTTTGGAGGAAGTGCCCGGAGAGCTTGAGGTTATTAAGGAGATTTTCGCCAGATACTTAGAATACAAATCCCTAGGAGCTATAGAACGATTTTGCTATGAAAAAGGCATAAAGACAAAAAATAATAAAAGCTTTACCAAAATCACCTTAAAAATGATACTTACAAATCCAGTTTATATAAAAGCTGATAAAAAAGCATACAGCTATTTTAATAATCTAGGTGTTCAAATTGCAAATAGCATTGAAGATTTTAAGGGCTATAACGGACTTCTTACATACAACAAAAACATAGAACAAAAGGGAAAAAGTAATATACTGCGGGACACCAAGGACTGGATTATGGCAGTAGGCAGTCATAAAGGCATAATATCATCGCAGGATTGGACAAAGGTTCAGGAGACTTTACAAAGCAACAAGCACCAGACCTCCAAGGGCAAGACCTCTACTACCGCCCTGCTGTCAGGGATTTTAGCATGCGGAGCTTGTGGTGCTCAAATGTATGTTCGTTACGGCAGCAAGAGTGCAAATAAAAATGTCCGTCAAAGCTATTACATTTGCAGTTGTAAAGGAAAGTCTAAAGAAGCTGATTGTACTAATAGCAATATAAGAACAGATATACTGGATAATGTTTTGTGTAGTATAATTGCCTCAGCTTTCAGCAATAAAAATATTATAGAAGCTGAATTAAAAAGCTTTACTGAAGAATATCTAAAAAAGAATACCTTAGCTTTTAATAATGGCGAAAATATTGTAAAAGACTGCAAGCACAAAATTAATAAGCTTATTGAGCAATT
>CALGKJ010000223.1 GCA_937930535.1 uncultured Clostridia bacterium | reverse complement strand
ACTCTAGTTTCAATGATGTCCTTTACATAGTGAGCAACCATGTGTGTATATGCTTCTACACCAGTAAAGTGCAAGATACCAAAAGTATGTGCACCGCATTTTGTCTGTGTAAATATATAGTCTAGTATCTCATTTCTAGTGCTTGCAAATGTCAGTGGTGGCACTACAATCTTTTTTGAATAGAAGATATATTCAGCAATCTTATCTATCACATAAGACTTGCCACTATCTGTAGGTCCTATGAAGATTAGTACAGGCATGTTTTTCTTTACATCTTTTGAATGGAAGTATGACCTAAGATGTTGCATCAACATATCTTTATGTGTATAGCTAATATTTTGTGGGCATATAGCATTATCACCACCTACTAAAAAATGCTCTAGACCTGCTAACTTAGTAGTAAAACAATCAGCTATATCGTCTTTATCTATGCCTATATATGATGCAACCGATTCATTTACATCATCTTCGCTTATATAGTGTGCTGCTACATCTCCATCACATTTGCCATCTAGAAATTTTGTTTCTGTAATCTGATTTGATGTGCCATTGGTAAGTATACTAGACTTATCTTTAGCATCTAGTAATGCACTAAAGTCTGAATCAAATGTAAGGCCATATGTTGCACTACTACTACTGTGCTGGGTATCTTCCTGTACATTGCTAGTATTAGTATCACTAGTACTACTAGTAGCATCTTTACTGGCATAGTTTTTTATTACTGATATAGCACCTGACGAATCAAGTACATCAAGTAACTTGTCAGGAAAGCTTTTATGTCTAATGTAAGTTGCACATAGGGAGTATGCATACTCCATTAGATCTTCTGTATACTCTATGTTAGGAATACTTTTACTATAGTGGCTTTTAAACACTTTACATCGTTCTTTAGCCACTTGAATACATGAGTTACGATCTGGCTCATCTATATGGATCTCGTGGAATCTCCTAAGTAGAGCTTTATCGTAAGTCATATGTTCTCTATACTCCATTTCAGTAGTTGCACCAATGATTGTAATGTAACCTAGACTTAGTGGCTCTTTTAACATATCTGATAAGGAAAGTGAATCCTCAGATCCACCACTACTAAGTGCTAAATGCACTTCATCTATAAACATTACTATATCCCTGTTCTCTTTTACCAAGTTAACTAGAATGTGCAAGCGTTCCTCAAACTGCCCCCTTAATGTAGTACCACTAAGCATAGAGGCAATGTTAAGTGAATATATAGTCTTATTTCTTAGTTGTGGTGGTACATTGCCACGTAATATCTTTTGTGCCAATAGATAGACCAAACTGCTTTTACCACATCCTGCTGGTCCTATTAGAAGTACGTTAGGCTTTTCTTTCTTCATTAGTGTAACCAGCATCTTATCAACATATGGCCTATCTTCCATCTTCGGCATACGAGACACCATCCTCATCATATTTGTACAGAATATGCTTATGTCACTCCACACTGTTGTATTCTCTAGTGGAGTCATGTTTACATAAGCTCCATTTCCAACGGTAGAGTCCTTTGAACCGGTGCTATTGTCAGTGCAAGTAGTACCTGCATAGTAGCTTGATTCTACCTTATCTAATGTCTCCAGAAACTTATTTGTTACCTTTACAGGGTCTAGATGCTTCCTAAGTATATCTCCTACACTGCCTGGTGTAAAATCCCTTAGTAATGTGATCAGTAGGTGCTCAGGTGTGACATATAAGTGTTGGTATACATGAATGGCGTATCTATATGCTTTGTCTAGTAATGCTACTACTGTAGGATCAATAGTAAGTATAGAACTAGATCTACTTATTGGAAGTGTGTTAATGCGGTTGCATATCTCAACTTCTAGATTTGCTAGTGTTGAATTCTGTTTTAGTGAATCAACTATTAGTCTATGCTTAGACCTGCATAGTGTTAGTACAATGTGCTCTATACCCAGTACATTATTTCTAAATAGCTTACATGTGTGCTTTGATTCATCAAGTAAGTATATAGTGTTTTTGCTGAGTTTGTCTGTTCTGGGATATATGTTAGTAGTCTGTTGGCAGTTAACCGATTCTGCTTGAATCTTATCAGTAGTAGAGTTTTGTTGTTGGCAGTCTGTACTCATCATGGGTTTCTTTTGCACCTTTTTTTTTTCTGGAGTTATTTATTTGTATACACTAGAATATGCACTACATTAGTGTTCTAAGTATTTGAATATTTGTTAGGACACTATATCAGTAAAAAAAGGAGGTGTGTAACTATGATGGTGTTACCTGTTGCACCACTAGTAGTGAATGATCAAAGAGATGGTTGGGAAGCCTTAATACCTTCTGATTACTATACAGATGAGACATTTAAGGCTATTAGAAAAGCTTTGCAATCTAAGGGATATGTTAAGATTACCTTGAAGCGTAGGTGGTCTGATAACGTATTGCTTAGTGATTTGCGAATGGTAACAATAGATGTATTAGTAAAGTATATACGAAAAGGAGGAGGAAAAAGAAAAAATGATCTCAAGCATCAGTGAATGTGTTTTTACCCAACTTATTATCATAGCAACACGAAAATGTCCATGGTCATGTCACTATTGTAACATAGCTACTAGAGATGTTAGTACAAGTCATGACTTAGCATTTGGTGATTACAAACGTTTTCTAGATAAGGTTCTGGCTCACCAACAACCACCGTTTGTTACAATCATTGGAGGTGAGCCTC
>CALGKJ010000222.1 GCA_937930535.1 uncultured Clostridia bacterium | reverse complement strand
CCTATTTACTTATTTTAAAGTGTTCGGCTTTTCGTGTCTACAATATTATACTAACACCATCATGTCGCTACTATTTAAATATCCACAAGAGCTAAATGAAAAACAAAAAACTCAGTTAGAAAAAATTAAAGAAGATATTCCTATAAATGAGTTGTACAATTATGTACAAAGTTTTAGACTTATTATAAAAGATAGAAAGCTTATAGAACTTGATGAATGGATAAAGAAGGCTATATCTAGTGAAATAAATGAGTTAAAGATCTTCGCTCAAGTTTTAGAAAATGATATTGACTCTATAAGAAACGCATTAATATTTGATTATAGCAATGGTATTCTAGAAGGAAACGTAAATAGATTGAAAATGATAAAAACTGGCTACGATTTAATAATCAAGAGGGTATTATATACTTTTTAATATTTCCATATTATGGGATTGGGAATGATAATCACTAAATTTAATAATTCACCAAAAGTGCGGAAGAACCGATTTAACGAGTATATTGACGATAATACTATTGCTGTCTATGTGGGTAGGCTTAGGGAAAAACTTGCTAAAGAAAATGTGTCCTACATTAAAACTGTTTGGGGAGTCGGATATAAATGGGAGATGTAGAAGTAAGACAAAAAGTTATGGAAGTAGTTAGGAAATGGATGATGTGTATGTGTATCATCGCATTTCTGATGGCAACTTACTGTATAGTTTTTCGCTTCTTCTATGGCTGGAATCAGGTTGATGTTCTAAATATGAGGGTTCAATATGCAGATGCTGTAGCAGATGCGGAGGCGGGCGAATATGACAAATTGGATATATATGAATGTGCTATAGTAGGTGTAGATGCAAAGGTTATTTATACCAATAGTCATCAGTATAAGGTAGGACAAAGCATTAACCTTCACACACTCTCAACAGGAAACAGCATCAACGGCGATGTGGCAGTAAATCATTTTATTTCTCCCCTTATAGGCAAAAATGGGCAGATTGGTACGCTGGTGGTGGCGGCGTCTGATATGCACAAAACCTGGAGTATGGGAGCATGGTTTGGATTGCTGCTGCCGTTTCTGTTTTTGGCAATGATCATTTACTGCACCATAAGGCTGTGTTTTTATATAAAACGGGATGTAGTGGAACCGGTAAACAGTATGCGTTATGTGGCGGGTGAGATTTTAAAAGGAAATTATGAAAAGTCTATTGATTACGACAATGAAAATGAATCAGGAAAACTTTGCCAAAAATCGTGCAGATGTAGAACGGTATATTGGGATTATACTGACTAAACTGGAATTGCTGACCAAGATGATTAACGATATCTTAGATCACTCAAATGCCGAATTGGATCAGATTTCTATAAACAGGCAGGAGGTTTATGCAAGGCAGTTCATACTGGAAGTTTTGGCGAAGTGCCTGATATACAGGGTAGCGGTCTTGAGCTTAAGGTGGATGAGATTCCGGATGTATTGCTGGATATTGCACCTGACCGTATTTTCCAAGTATTTCAGAATATTATCGGAAATTCCATTAAGTACACGCCAAAGGGTGGTTTTATTCACATTAAATTTGAGCAGTGCAGAGATGCACTGGCAGTTGAAATCACTGATAACGGACAGGGGATTGCCGCAACTGATATTCCTTTTGTGTTTGACCGGTTTTATCGTGGAGAAAAAGCAAGGACTCAAAAGGAAATAGGTGGTTCCGGGCTGGGACTTAGCATTGTGCGAAGCATTATCGAACGATATGGCGGCAGGGTAGAATGTGACAGTGTGCTGGGACAAGGAACGAGCAT
The DNA here is from genome assembly GCA_937930535.1 of uncultured Clostridia bacterium. Taxonomy (GTDB): domain Bacteria; phylum Bacillota; class Clostridia; order Lutisporales; family Lutisporaceae; genus CALGKJ01. The sequence goes on along the minus strand of CALGKJ010000222.1, from coordinate 4,061 downwards.
ACGTTTCTTGCTTCCTCTGGCATGAGAGACGATAGTGCCAGAGGAAGCAATCTTTATTATTTTGTGTGAAACCATAAATGTCTGCTCTACGATTCCCAAGCAATGTGAATTCGCTCCAGACTCTGTCAACTCAAATTTTTAATGAATTTTCAGTCTTCTTTAATTGAATAGTTGATCAAGATTTGATATAATTTTTTTATAGAGTTCAAAAATCATTGTTATCCTCATAAAGCCAAGTAAAGAGCAGCGTTTTATGTAAAATTAAAAAAATTAAAGTAAACACCTTGCAGGATTTTTAGTCATGGATATATTAAGTAGATAGGAAATAGTGATGCCTTAAGGGTAAGTGTTAATTGCGATACATTTTGCAGTTATGGCTTTTTAATGCAAGAAGCCATAAATATGTAATACCAATCTTCTAAAAATCAAATAAACATAAAATATCCATTTGTTCGCTTAACTACAAAAGTTTAATTCAAGTTAAAATGATAACTGAATTCTATGGTATTTTACTGATTATTAATAAAAAGGAGGAAAAAATGCGCAATTATAAAGGTATAACAGTTCTTATTGCTGCAACCGGTATAAACTTAATCTTAGGTGTACTTTACATTTGGAGTATTATGAGCAAAGCTTTGGTTAAAGAGTTCGGATGGTCTACGACTCAAGCATCATTACCGTATACTGTATGTATTTTGGTATTTGCAATGGTAATGGTCTTTGCAGGAAAAATACAGGATATTAAAGGACCGCGTATAAGTTCAACATTCGGAGGGTTGCTTTTAGGGGTAGGTTTATTGATTTCAGGTTTAATTAAAGATCCATTCTTAATGGTACTTACTTTCGGAGTCTTAGGAGGTTCAGGTATAGGCTTTTGTTATGCCGCGACTACACCACCGGCAGTAAAGTGGTTTCCCATTGAAAAGAAAGGTTTAATTTCCGGTATCGTAGTTGCAGGTATAGGTTTTGCGGCTGTATATATATCGCCGCTTACCAATAGCTTATTAATTAATCACGGAGTTTCAAAAACCTTTATCATAATAGGTGCTGCTGCGGTGATTGTTTTAACTTTTTTTTCACAATTCTTGATAAACCCTCCTGCTGGAGACATGAAGGAAAAGAAAGCTTCCAATGGAAAAAAGGAAACTACTAAAAAAACCGTTGATAAAAGCGAGCATAGTTGGTTAGCCATGCTTCATACAATGGATTTTTATAAGCTATGGATAATGTATGCTTTCACATCATCAGCAGGGTTAATGCTTATCGGGCATATTGCGAATATAGCAAAAATGCAAGCTCAGTGGGAGAATGGATATCTTTTGGTACTAGTGCTTGCTATTTTTAATACTCTAGGAAGGATTATTGGAGGTATTGTTTCTGATAAATATGGACATATAAATGCAATGAGAGCAGTATTTATATTACAGGCCATAAATATGATACTTTTCACCCAGTATGTAACAACTGGTTCACTTGCAATAGGTGTTTCAATTGCAGGTCTTTGCTATGGGGCTCTGTTTTCACTTTTTCCAGCTGCAACCGCAGCTTCATACGGTCTTAAGAATCTAGGTGTCAACTATGGACTAATCTTTACTTCATGGGGAATCGGTGGGGTGATTGGACCACTATTAGCGGCTAGAATATTTGATTCTGCTGGAAATTATAATACCTCGTACATAGTATCGGCTGTGTTGTTAGTTATAGCTGGTATAATTACATTTACATTTAAGAAGGCTAAAGTTTTAAATGCATAAGATACTGTCGGTTAACAGGCTGTATAAAAAATAGACACTAACCTATTTGGTGCGTACTGTACGAAAGCTTTTGTATAATACGCACTGTTTTATGTTTATGACTATTGAACTTTTTTGGATATTGAGTTTTATTTTTGAATCATAGGGTTATAGGAGGGCGTCAATGAGAGAAAAAAATTCACTCATAAAGCTGAAAATAGCTTTGATTATACTATTTGGAATAATAAGCTTGGGTTGTATTATATTATATATATTTTTTTACAACGAAATAAACACATTAATGTCAATAAGAAAAATCAGTAGTAAACTGGTTTATAAGATTACCTATCATGGAGATTATGCATTGGATAAATATCTTAATACTGGAGCTGAAAGTTGGGATGAGGTTCTAAATTTTCTAAATGAGAGCTTGTGCAGGGGTGTAGGAAAATATGTATATGGAGAAAGCAGATGCTCCTCGTTTTTTGCTAAAACCCCTGATGGGGATTACATATTAGCTAGAAACTTAGACACATTAGAAGCCATTCCTTCAATTATAAAAACGAATACAAGTACGGGCTATAAAACAATAGGTGTAACAAATTTTGCCCGTGGAGGGTGGAATGAAAATAATCCGGTATTAAAATTAACAGCATTATCCAGTCCATATTATACTCTTGATGGTGTGAATGAATATGGTTTAGCAGTAGCTTCTTCATCAGTTCCTACAGGCTCAGGCTCAAAAGCAGATGAAAGAAAAATAAGCATACATGATATAACAGTTAATAGAGTAATTATTGATAAAGCGAGAAATGTTGAAGAAGCAATAAGCTTGTTATCAAAATTTAACATAAAAATGGAGAAAACATACCCCACTCATTACATGATTGCTGATGCTGAAGGTAATTGTGCGGTAATAGAATATATTGATGGTAATATGAAGGTGATAGAAAAGACAGGTAATTATCAGATAGCTACAAACTTTATTCTATATAACAACAAAAAATTAATAGGATATAGCTCAGGCAGGTATATGGCATTTGATAAAGTACTATCTCAAACCAATGGCATTATATCAGCAGAAGCTGCATTGGAATTGCTGGAGAAAAATGTTGTCCCGGGAGAAGCGCAATGGTCGGTTGTTTATAACCTTTCCAAGAAGACAATGACTATTAAATTTCATAATGACATTGAGAATACTTATTATTATAGTGTAGATTAATTAATTTTGGGTGAAAATGTTGCATAGACGTATAATTGCTATTTTTTATTAATATGCTGGCTGGACTGGGCTTCATAGCCTGCTCTAGCCAGCTTTTTATTGCATGGTAGAAAATAATGAATAAATCGCAGTAAAGGTATAGAATGGTTAGAAAAATTGTAACCGCTCAATTACAAGGTGCCAAATATAAAAATAAGGCTAGTTATTCACCAGCCTTAAATTATGACTTCCTACATCGCTCTTGCACATCTTTTGACCAAGGCATTAGGTCTTCAAGTAGTTCCGGTTCATTGAAATAATCTATGTTTGGCATATATAAAAGAAGATACTCAAGATAATTATATACATTTAGGTTGTTAGCTTTGGCAGTCTCAACCAAGCTGTAAACTGCCGCACTTGCTGATGCTCCTTTTGGGGTTGCAGCAAATAACCAATTTTTTCTTCCAAGTGCATATGGTCGAATATTATTCTCAGCTGCATTATTTGATATTGGGCATCGACCATCCAGTAAGTAATTTTCAAGGTATGGCTTTTGATTTATTGCATATGTTACGGCTTTCGCTAGCGCAGATCCCTTTAACACTGCAAGTGATTCAAGCCAGCACCAAAAGGCATCAAGAATAGGTTTTTCTAATTCAAGACGCTTTTGATATTTTTTTCGGCACTTAATCCTGCAAGTTCTTCTTCAATACTGAAAAGTTTGTTGCAGTAATCTCTGCCAATTTCTGCATTGGTTAGAGCTGATCCCTCATGGTTTTTAATTGGGATAGCCTCTATGAATTTACGCCTCTAATGGGAAGCTTCCCATTAGAGGCGTAATGAGAAGTCAAGATTAATGGGAAGTAAAATGGATAAATGCTTACCACATAAGATTTTATTCATTTTTACTTCCCATTTTATTTGTGTTTCTGTATAGTTTGACTAAAAAGGAGGCACAAACTTATGAACCAATTAAAAATGACAAATGAACTTATTAGAGAAGTGAGAATGCGAATGCATCAGGCAGGGTACTCTGATGGGACTATAGACAAGTATAATCATTGCTGGAATGCCTTTTTGCATTTTGTGGGTACTGAACAAACATTCTCTTCTGGAAAAGCACTTGA
>CALGKJ010000221.1 GCA_937930535.1 uncultured Clostridia bacterium | reverse complement strand
AAATAGAAGAATTGCTACGGTGATAGGTTTTTTTGAAGTAGCGATTTACATATTTATCTTGGGTAAGGTAGTGGGAGGACTGAACCAGCCTATATTGATACTTGCTTATTGTGCGGGCTATGCAAGCGGAAACTTTGTTGGAAGCAAAATAGAAGAAAGACTTTCTATAGGGAGGGTTATAGCTCAAGTTATAGTAAGCGATTTATCTGATGGACTTGTAGAAAGACTCAGGGATTCTGGATATGGAGTAACAATATTTGAAGGTGAAGGTCGTGGCGGTAAGCGATATATGCTGAATATCATCATGGAAAGAAAAAAGATTAAGGAGCTTTACGGTATAATTGACAAGCATGATAGCAACGCCTTTATTACTACTATGGATATAAGATCCTCTATGGGAGGATATTTTCAACCAAAGAAAATATAAAAAAAGTCTGCCTTAAGGTATGAAAACCTATGAGGCAGACTTTTTATTAACACTCAGCCTTAATTGCTTTAATGGGAAGCCGTAACTCAGTTATAAGCATTGCAGCTACTATTAATATACCTCCTAGTATACCTCTTATTCCAAGCAATTCACCTAGCAAAAGATAAGATGTGACTGCCCCGAAAACAGGCTCCATAGTTATTACAAGGGCTATATGGGAGGCTGGTGTGTATTGCTGTATAGTAGTTTGAACCCAAAAGGCAAAGGCTGTACAAGGCACGGCAGAGAATAGCAGAGAGCCGAAGCTTAACAGCGAAACATTGCTTGGTACAGGCTCAAAAACAAATGCAAAAACAAACCCGAATATAGCTACAAAGAAAAGCTGTACTATTGATAAAAGCGTTGCATCATATTTTTTCACATAAGAACCAGTGAAAAGCAACTGCCATGCATAGCATACAGTACTGATGATAGTAATAAAATCCCCTGTATTAAAGGAGAACATGCCGCCGCTGTAAGATAACAACAGAAGCCCCATAGTCGCAAGTATAATACCGATTACGGTATTTATCTTAAGCTTGGCTTTAAGGTAAAAAATTGATATTATCGGTACAATAAGCACAGAAAGCCCAGAGAAAAAGCCTGACTTTGAAGCGGTCGTAAGCTGTAGTCCTATAGTTTGAAGGGTGTAGCATGAAAAAAGGAATATTGATAAAATCAAAGCAGGAATTATAATATCCTTTTTTATTTCCTTAAGCCTTTTATGAAATATCAAGGCAAGCAGAATACTGCCGATTAAAAACCTTGCGCCGATATGATAAAAAGGAGTAATAGTCTCCAATGCAAATTTAGTTATTGGAAAGCCTGCACCCCAAAATAATGTAACAAGCAGCAAGGTTAAATCAGCCTTTAGCGATTTCTTCATCAAATTTAACCCCCATAAGATTAATACAGAATAATTTTACCCTAAGCATGAAATAATAGCAATGGTGCAGATAACAGTTGATATTCTGTGATAAAATTATGGTATTGACATAATAAGGCTGTAGCTATATAATAAGTTTTAATAAAGGTTATGACAGGGAGAAGTAATATATCAGGAGCTTTTAGAGAGTCGGCGGAAGGTGCAAGCCGATAAGCGCAGTATATGAAATACACCCTTGAACTGTAAGCTGAAAGTATATTATACTAGTAGGCTGAACCGGATGCTTCCGCCGTTATTTGGAAGAGGGCATTATATGTGCCTGCAATGAGAGCTACGGTATTTAATATTTGTTTGATACCTTAGCTAATTAGGGTGGTACCACGAGCCATTCGTCCCTTACAGGATGAATGGCTTTTTTGTATTTACTACTATCTATATCAATATAGGAGGTAAAAATCATGAACGGAACAAATGTATTTGATATTTTAAAGGAAAGAGGCTTTATACAGCAGACAACTCACGAGGAGCAGATAAGAGAGCTTTTAGGCAAGGAGTCAGTGACCTTTTATATAGGCTTTGATCCTACAGCAGATAGTATGACTGCCGGACATTTCCTGACGATTATAGCAATGGCTCATATGCAGAGGGCAGGTCACAAGCCTATTGCACTTTTGGGCGGCGGAACTGCTTTGATAGGAGATCCCACAGGCAAAACAGATATGAGGAAAATGCTTACACAAGAGATCATAAACCACAACGCAGAATGTTTTAAAAAGCAATTTGAAATATTAATAGATTTTGACAACCATAAGGCGATAATGGAAAACAACGCAAATTGGCTTTTGGAGTTAAACTATGTAAATTTCATAAGAGATATAGGAGTACATTTTTCAGTAAATAGGATGCTTACTGCTGAATGCTTCAAGAGTAGATTAGAAAAGGGTCTATCCTTCTTGGAATTCAACTATATGCTGATGCAGGGCTATGATTTCCTCGAGCTGTACAAAAGATATGGCTGCAGACTTGAGCTGGGCGGAGATGATCAGTGGTCAAATATACTTGCAGGAACTGATCTTATAAGAAGAGTTGAAGGCGTAGAAGCCTATGGTATGACCTTTACCTTGCTTACAACCAGTGAAGGTAAGAAGATGGGCAAAACTGAAGCAGGAGCAGTATGGCTTGATCCCACTAAGACTACGCCCTATGATTTCTACCAGTACTGGAGAAATGTAGCCGATGCAGATGTTGAAAAATGTCTGGCTTTATTAACCTTCCTGCCTATGGACGAGGTAAGAAGATTAGGAAGTCTGCCGGGAGAAAAAATCAATGAGGCCAAAAAGGTGCTGGCGTTTGAGATTACCAAGATAGTTCACGGCGAAGAAGAGGCATTAAAATCACAGCAGGCTACTGAGGCGTTATTTGGCGGCGGCGGCGACTCCGAAGCTATACCAACAACAGAAATAACAAAGGAACAGGCAGCTTTCGGCATAAACATAATCGACATGCTTGTATTGACTGCACTTGCACCATCAAAGGCAGAGGCAAGAAGACTCATAACTCAAGGCGGTGTAGTAGTAAACGATCAAAAAGTAACAGCCTTGGATTTGGTAATATCAGACAAAGACTTTGCAGACAGCAAGCTGATTATAAAGAAGGGCAAGAAAACATATCATAGAGTAAGAATAGCTGAATAAAACAAAGTCCCGGACTATATCCGGGACTTTATACATTCAATCATTTGTTCAACACTGACTGTCTCAATGCTGCCATCAAAATCCTTTTCATCCAGTTCTATTTCGCTTAACACGAACAAATAACCATCAAAGTAAAAGCTGTCAGATCCATCATAAGCTGATATATCCTGTTCGCAGAAGGGTTTTTGCTCTATGCGCTTATAGTACAAATAAAAATCAATTAAAAAATTAATTCTATTGTCAAATTTAGCATGAAGCTGCTTAATAAAGGCAGCACGTGGATCTAGTATATATTCCTGCTTAATATGCTCTATATAATTCATATTGTTTATTATTGGAGCTATACTGTTGGATATGGTATCAACCAGTAGTACTTCCTCCTCACGCAAGCTTTCGCGGGTATGAAGAACTACTATATAGCCAAGAGCCCCACTATTTCCGTCAATATCTTCATTTGCTACTGTAATGGGAGATATCACTAGACAGTTAGTCTCCCCCACACTCTCTAAAAAAGCCTCATCGAAATAAGTAGAGTTCATAAGCTTTGTATATATGGACAGTACTTCAGAGTTAGCCAGGTCTCCCCAAGCTTCGTTATAGCACAATACACTGCTGGGGGGCTCAAAGCCTATGCATTGCCTAATAATGTATTCATCTTTATTTTTTAACGCAATAAAAGCCTTTTTTATTCCAAAGCCATATTTCAGGGTTTTTATAGTTACATCACAAAGCTCATCAATATCTACGCAGCTATTTATATTTTTAATAAGAGAGTTAAGCTTGGTTAGGACACTAAGCTTTTGTTCTATTATACTCTTTTGTCTTGTAATTTCCTGAAAGAAAATTGCGTTTGTAAAGGATATATATGTTGACGCAGCCAGAGACTCGATCAGCTCAAAGAGTCCCTCGTCATAGCTTCTGTCATTTACAGACTTGCTGATAGTGACAAAGCCCAAAATATCCTTTTTAACTATTAATATAATATATTCTGCCTCTAATTTCTTAAAATCCTTGCAGTTAACAAATAACTTGCTAAGCTCTTCAAAATCTGATTTATAGTTATATACAAGCTTGTAGCCCTTATACTCTCTGGAAACCAGCTCAAATTCATGGTATTGCTTCTCAGAGCTGTATACATTTTTATAGCCCTTAATTACCACCCTGTTTAATATCTCATCATACAAGCCAAAGGAGGTAATTTTGCTGCTTGTTAATTCGCTGAATATATCAATTGACAGAGAATAAAGCTTCCTTAGATCAAGCTCGGATAGTAACATTCTGGAGCTTTGATTTATAGAAAAAAGATTAAAAATCTTTTGGTCAAGTCTCTTATTTGTTTGCTGCAAATCCGAGAAGTTTTTACTATTTTCAAGGGAATTATTAATAAGCTGCATAAGAGCCTTTGATATTATTAAATCATCTTCATCAATAAGCTCTACAGCCTTACCATTGGATACAATAAAACCGTAAAGCAAGTCCTGTATTATAAGAGGAATTATTAGTTGTGTATCAAATACCTTAATATCAGAGGCATTAAAATAGGTGTCAAAATTGGACTTTAATATGCTTCCATAAAAAGTAGCTATGCGTTGAAGCTTTTCCGTATTAGGTATTGAATAGCTCTTAATGCTGTAGTTTCTAGATTTCACCAGATTGAAGCTGTCACCTTGATTTATAAATAACGCTGAGGAGTTCAGCGTCAGTATTTCATTTGCAAAATCAAAAGCATAGTTTGCAAGCTGATTTACATCAAATTTCTGTGTAAAGAAGTCAATAGCTTGTATAAGAGCTTCATATCTATAAAGCTTACTAATATTTTTATCATCGTACATATTAACTCTCCTAACCTGTATGTAAAGCTGGCCTACCCAGCTTTACAGCAGCAATCAATGAAAATAGAGTAAGTCTCAGGCAGCGACCCCAGACAGACGCAGCTCTATTTTCATATTAAATAATATAGGTATTTTAATAAATAAAAACAATCTAAGAAGGTTACCCTTGACGAAGCTCTCTGTTTATTACATAAAAGCTGCCATTTACTATGGTGTTTATTCTCTTTTGCATGTTTTTGATATTCAGGTATGTTTCGGGGTATGCAGCCTTAAAAATTCCTACTTCGCCCTCGCCCTTGGTTTCTAATATTTTCTGTAAACGCTGTCTGTGTTCATCCAAGGACTTTATCTGGTCAACAACCTCGTCATATTGCCTGATGTATCTATTGTATTCTTCCATATTAGCATACTCTGCTCCTGAAAGACTAGACTCAAATATCTCAAGCTGTCTTTTTGTTTTGTTTGCTTCTTGTAGAAGATCCTTGTATTTACACAAAAGGTTTTCAAACTCGGCTTTTATTGCAAGTCTGTCAAAACCCGAAACATTTATCAAAGTCTTTTTTTCACTTTTATTGCCGATAATTCCTGATACGATCTGTATTTGTGCAGAAATTACACCACCTATTATTTTTCCATGCAGTGGATCTATAAGAACTCTTTTGGCAGTAAGATTACTGTCAAGAGCATAAAATCCAACATTAATATCATCTCCGGCAGTAATAGTACACTCATTGCAGTATTTTACAAATACATTTTTATGAGCCTCAACCTTTGCTATTGCTTTTCCAAAGATTCCACCTTTAATATATACACTTCCCGTCAAGGATACTATTTTATCAACAGCACCTATTCCCATTGGGCTTTTTATCTCTATGTCATTTTTAGCGGTTACTGAAAAACCATCCTTAACTGTACCCTCTATAGTAACATATCCATCAAAATGAATATTGCCTGTTTCATAGCCTACATCCCTAGGTATGACTAAATGGTTATCAACTTTAATTTTCTCGCCTTCAAATTTTACTGCCCCATCATTAAGTGCTCTAAGTACAATCTTGCCATCTTCATTATATTCAGCAATTGTTTTTCTATCATACTTAAGCTTTATATCACGACCGTATCTTGCAGGTACAAGCTTGCCTGTCACTGTTTTTCCTGGCTTTCCCTCGGTAGGCGGGATTTTTTCACCAACCCAGGCATTTGCTTTGACATTGTCAATAAGATTTAGATCGTAATGATTTACGCTGCCATCCTCTTGTACTAGGGGCTTTTTCTCAGAAAGCTTGAAGTATTGAACTACCGCATCCTGTCCATGAGTAGGCGGTATGCCTTCAGCCACTACAACTTCCTTCTGAACATTAATAGGCTTATTAAAAAGATTGCATAGTCCTTCTGTAACTCCTTTTGCATTGAGGGCATCAATTATTTCTGTTGATATTTCCACTTTTTTTTCAATAAACTCTTTAGCGGTAATATTTAATATTATTTTTGCTTCCATTTCATCACTTGTAACAATTACGTCTATTCTTGGCTTTATATTACCGATATGAACCTTCTTGCCAGAGGCTTCCTCTATGGCATTTTTCAAACCCATAAAGTTACAAAGCTGAAAGGTGGGATTTTCTAAAATAACATTATTGAAATCCTTTAAGTTATACCCGGGGTGTATTACTGCAATAAATAGTTTGTTATCTTCTGCAATTAGTGCTAAAAACTCATTTTTAAAAACTTCCATAAAATCACCCCAAATCAGTATTAATATTAGTTGAATAAAATTATATTATAGAGAAAAAATTTAAAAATCAGCATATGTATTGAAATTTAATTTCATTTAAGGGGCTATAGCATTATACCCCCATATTACATAATGCTGTTAATTTAATTTTAACACAAATTAACCAGATATAGTATATGCAAGTAGATAAATTGAAAAAAAAGTTAAAGTTATTGCAGCATAATGCCTGTATTATATAGTATTTTATTGAATAATCAGCTAAGGGCATACTAAACCAATAAACGAGTATGATACAAGCATATAAATCACCAATACAGGCTAGTATCATACTATATTAATGTATTTATTGTTTATTAAAAATTGACATTCACGGTATACTATTACATAATAGACTCTATCAATATAGCTAAGACACTAGCTGCAAAGCGTGTATACAATATTAAAATTATAAATCGAGGGTGATACTATGGAAAGAAGTATGGGAGAATACGTAAAAAAGCTTATAGAGGTAGACATAAAAGCAGTGGAGCTGGCTCAAAAGAGAGAAACAGAAATAGAGAGTCTTGAAGCTGGCTTTAATTCTGAAATGGAAAAATACAAAGCCTCACTTTTAAAAGCTGCTGAGGCAGGAGTTCAAATAAGAAAAGAAATATTGGATGCTGCTGCAACAGAAATAGAGAACATTAAAAATAAAAACCTGTGTAAAATTCAAAGAGCCGAGAAATATTTTGAAGGTACAAAGCAGAAAATAGCAGAGGAAATATGGAGAACTATTATAAAATAGCATAAGGCTGCTTCCCTATATTTCCTTGAGAGAGGTAAGTTTATGGATAATATCACACGATATGCCGCAATAAATACTAAAATAAAAACCATGGAGGGCTCACTCCTTAAAAATCAAGATTATATAAAGCTGCTTGAAAAGGATTCGGTAGCTTCTATTTATGAGTATCTGAAGGAGCATACTGCCTACAGTGAGATCCTTTCCGACGTTGACCCGGAGAAGCTGCATAGAGGTACACTGGAAGCTGTTTTGAAGCAGAACATGATATACAACATAGATAAGATTATTCACTTTTATAGTGGAGAATACAAGCGTTTTATTACAACCTTTTATGCAAAATATGAAATTGACGAGCTAAAGAAAATAGCCCGAGCAATATTTAATAAGGAAGATCTACAGAAATATAAAAATAGTGTCTTTATCGGAAAGTACAGCGGTATTGATACTAACAAGCTTTTTGATGCCAAGCAGATCAGTGATATAATTTATTCCTTTGAAGGGTCTGAATTTTATAACTATCTTATACCTTTGGTTGATAACAATATTGAAGAAAACCTTTTTCGATTTGAGATGATATTAGATTTATCCTATTATACTATGCTGAAAAGACAGTGGGCAAAGCTTTCCAAGCAGGATATAAAGGTGCTGGAGCACGCTCAGGGCTTGATTGCGGATTTGCTTAATCTTCAATGGATATATAGAGGAATAAAATTTTATAAAATGCAGCCTGAGGTACTGCTGAATTATACTATACATCTTTGGCACAGGCTGAATTATGGTACCATAAAAAAGCTATGCTACTGCCCAAGTCTGGAGGAATTTTTTAAGCTTGCGCAGCAGACCAAGTACAGCTTCCTTTTTAAAAATGATGGAACCACTGACATATTTATGGAAAGAAGACTGGACAGACATATATATTTTGAATTGAAAAACATGGTAAGAACCTATGGTATGTCAATAATAACAACCTTTGCGTACATTTTGTTTTTAGAATTTGAAGTCAGAGATATTATTGCAATAATAGAAGCGATCAGATATAAGCTGCCTGCGAATGAAGCCAGCAAATATATGATTAGGACTATTCGTGAGGAGGCTTAGGGTATGGCTGTAGAGAAAATGAAAATTATTAGTATAGTCGGGAAACGGGATGATCTCGATAAAGTATCACGTCTAGTCGTGCTTAATGGTAATGTGCATATGCTTAACGCACTTTCAGAGATAAATGCCAACTATTTTGAGCTGGAGGCATCAGAGGATCATATACAAGCAATGCAGGAGCTGTCAGACATAAAGCCATATATTAACAGGAAGGATTTTTCCAAGTATGAGGAGATTTTAAAAGCTTTTCATAAGATATTCGATATAAACCCATCAGTAAACAGTAAATATTTATCCAGCGAATATGATTATGAAAAGCTTTTTGAGGAAATTGCACAAAAGTATGATACCGTTAGAGAAATATGCGAAGGCATAGACAAAAAACTTGCATATATAAATAAGCTGCAGGAGTATATAGATAACATAAGCTATTTGAAGCATACAGGTCTGGATATAAGACAGCTTATGTCACTGGAGTATATGGATTTCCAGCTCATAATGCTGTCAAAGGAAAACTTTCTAAAGCTGAAGCTTAATTATGAAAACATACCCTCAGCGGTGTTTCAGGTATATGCTGCGGAGGATAATTCCATAGTGGCGGCATTTACTCCCAAGTCTATAAAGGAGGATACAGAGCGTATATTTGAGTCCCTTAACTATAAAAGTCTGGAGCTTCCCTTGGAATATAAGGGAATAGCAGAGGAAATAACAGGACAGCTTTCAAAGGAAATTGAAAGAGAAAAACAGGAAATAGCTGGTATGAAAGCGTCTGCTGCTGATTACAAGAAGAGCTATTCAAGTGAGGTAATAAGAGCCTATTCCCTCTTGGAGCTGGAAAAAAAGGTGGAGCATGTTAAATCAGAGGTAGCAATAGGTCAGCAATTGTTTTTCCTGTTTGGCTTTGTGCCTGTAGGAAAATTAGATGAAATAAGCAATACCATCAGGCAGAACTCGGATAAAGACATAATAATAATTACAGAGGAAGTTGAAAAAAGGCGAGCGGGTCACGCACCCCCAACCAAGCTCAAGAACAACAGACTTTTTAAGCCCTTTGAGCTGTTGATATCAATGTATGGAACGCCAAGCTACAACGAGGCAGATCCTACCCCCTTCTTTGCGCTTTCCTACATGCTTTTGTTTGGAGCCATGTTTGGAGATATAGGACAGGGACTGGTTATACTTTTGGGCGGACTCTTTATCAAATACAAGCTGAGAAGCTCAGATTTCGGAGGTATTATTTCAAGGCTTGGAGTCAGCTCCATGTTTTTCGGACTGCTGTATGGAAGTATATTTGGCAATGAACACATAATACACGGTTTATGGATTAAGCCCATGGATAATATAAATTCTGTTTTGATAAGTGCAATTATTCTTGGTGTGGTGCTTATAAATATTGGCTATATGTTTAGCTTATCAAATCTGTATCAGAGAAGGGACTTTGAGGAGGGTGTATTTGGAAGAGAAGGCATAGTAGGCTACCTTTTCTTTTGGACGCTGCTGCTTACAGTATTGTCAAAGGCAACGGATGCTATAGTCTTTCCAATGCCCTTAGCATTTACATTATTAGGGTTGCTGCTGATGATAATGGTATTCAAACAGCCCCTTGCCAATAAAATAAAGGGTCATAAGGTACTCTATGAGGAGCCTCCGGGAGATTACTATATAGAGGCAGGCTTTGGAATAATAGAAACCCTTTTATCCATACTTTCAAATGTTATATCCTTTATAAGAGTAGGAGCCTTTGCCCTTAACCACGTAGGCTTGTATATAGCCTTTGCAACCATGGCTAAGATGGTAGGATCAGCCGTGGGAGGCTTTGTGGTACTGGTAATAGGAAATATAGTAATAATAGGGCTGGAAGGGCTTATAGTTTTCATACAAAGCCTAAGACTGGAATATTATGAGCTATTCAGCAAGTACTATACAGGCTATGGTATACCATATAAGCCTGCCAGAGTGGATGGAGAGAGAAGTTAATTAATATTTGAGGAGGAAGTAAAAATGAATCTAGTTATTGGGATTGCCATTATGATTGTGCTATTTACTATAGCTCTGGGAGCAGTGCTATATCGTTCCAAGGAAGGCTGGGAAGCTGTAAAAATCAGAAACATTATGAGAGCAAGCGTTTTTTCATATCTGGCTCTTATCGGGATTTTTCTATTTGTTTTAATGCCTAATGTAGTTCACGCTGCTGCTCCTGATAATCCAAGTGCAGGCTTTGGATTCCTGGCAGCAGGACTTTCTACAGGACTTGCAACTATCGGTGCTGGATATGCAGTTGGAGCGGTAGGTTCATCCGCTTTGGGCGCAGTTTCAGAGAATCCTAGAATATTGGGTAAAACGCTGATTTTCGTTGGTCTTGCAGAGGGTATAGCAATCTATGGTCTGATCATATCTATAATAATACTTGGAAGACTGTAAGAGGAATACAAATGAAATTCTTTTTAATCAGCGATAACGTGGATACCTTGACAGGCATGAGGCTTGCGGGAATAAACGGAACAATCGTGCATGAACGGACTGAAATGCTTGAGGTACTAGAACAGTCATGCAATAATCAGGAGATAGGTATAATACTTATTACCGAGCTGCTAGCGGAAATGGCACACGAGGAAATAAAGGAGATAAAGCTGGACAGCACCAAGCCCATAATTACTATCATTCCTGACAGGCATGGAGAAAGACGACCAAAGGATTACATAACCAACTATATTAAGGAATCCATAGGCTTGAAGATTTGAGGTGAAAGCAAATGCCAGTTACCATAGAGGACAAAATAGAGCTTTTTAGAAAAATGCTGTTTGGAGATATCGAAATGAGCTCCTCAGTAAAAAAAGAAAGCTTGTTAGCAGATTTTGAAAGCAAAAAAGAGCAGCTTAAAAAAGATATGGAGCTTAAGCAGGCAGAAATAATAGATGAAGCCGTAAAAAAATCAGAAAAGGAAAAGCAGCAGCTTTTATCAAAGGTTATAACGGAAGAACATCATAAAATATTAAAAAAGCAGCAGGAATACGTTGAACAGATATTACAGCTTCTTAAGGATAAGACTATAGAGTATAGCAAATCTCTGGAATACAGAAATGTATATTTAAGCAGAAATATTGAAAACGCATGTAAGGACTTTGAAGATATAGATAATGCAGTTTTCTATTTTACCGAAAGTGACATACAGCAATTTGAAGATTTTATTAATACATCCCTCTTAAAGTACAGAAAAGGAAAGAGCTTTGAAATAAAGCAGGAGGAAGCTGACATACTCGGAGGCTTCATAGTACGTGATAAGGAGCTCATAATGCAGGCAGATTATACCTTAGTGACTTTAATAGAGGAAAGCAGAGATATGATAGGCATAAATATATCTCGGATGTTTGACGAGGTGATGAATTAATGGACAGCATCAAAGCAAAGGTTATCTATATAAATGGGCCAGTAGTAAAGGCAGAAAATGCCGAGAGCTTTAAGATGAGAGAAATGGTTCAGATAGGACGCAAAAAGCTTATAGGCGAAATAATTTCTATTGAGAAGGATATAGCTACAATACAGGTATATGAAGAAACCTCTGGACTGGAATGGGGCGAGGAGGTAGTATCAACCGATAAACCCCTGTGTGTAAAGCTTGGACCTGGAATAATAGGGAATATATTTGACGGTATAGAGCGTCCATTAGATAGACTCTATGAAACAGGAACAGCCTTTATACCCGAAGGTATTGGACTAATCACCATAGACAAGGAAAAGCTTTGGGATGTAGAAATAACTGTAAAGGCAGGAGATATGCTTTTACCGGGAAGCACTTATGCAACGGTAAAAGAAAGCTCCCTTATAGTACATAAGCTTATGGTTCCTCCTGCAATCAAGGGCAAAGCTGTTTTCGTAGAAAAAAGCGGAAAATATAATATAGAGCACACCGTAGTAAAGCTTGAGGGCGGCAACGATGTATACGAGCTTAAGCTGTATCAGGAATGGCCCATAAGAGATCCAAGACCAGTAAGCAGAAGAAAGCCTATACAAACCCCACTCATAACTGGGCAAAGGGTAATAGATACCTTCTTTCCTCTGGCGAAGGGCGGTACTGCGGCAATACCCGGCGGCTTCGGCACTGGGAAAACCATAACTCAGCATCAGCTTGCAAAGTGGAGTGATGCAGACATTATTGTGTATGTAGGCTGCGGCGAAAGAGGAAACGAGATAACAGAAGTGCTGGAGGACTTTCCAAAGCTTATTGACCCAAGAAGCGGAAAATCTCTGATGGAAAGAACGGTTCTGATAGCAAATACCTCCAATATGCCTGTTGCAGCCCGTGAAGCCTCTATATATACAGGTATAACCATTGCTGAATATTATCGTGATATGGGATACAATATTGCCATTATGGCTGATTCTACCTCAAGATGGGCAGAGGCACTAAGAGAAATCTCCGGCAGACTGGAGGAAATGCCCGCAGAGGAAGGCTATCCTGCTTATTTGCCGTCACGCTTGGCGCAGTTTTATGAGAGGGCATCAGATGTAGAGACTCTTTCGGGAGAAAATGGCTCAGTTACTATTATTGGAGCGGTCTCGCCAGCAGGAGGGGACTTTTCAGAGCCAGTAACCCAAAATACCAAAAGAGTAGTAAGCTCCTTTCTGGCACTAGATAAAAGTCTGGCTTATGCAAGACACTATCCAGCCATAAACTGGCTGAATTCATACAGCGGATATATAGCAGACCTCAGCGACTGGTACGAGGAAAATGTGGCAAAGGATATGCTGGAGCTTAGAGCCAAAATGCTCAGGATACTTCAAGAAGAAAACAAGCTGATGGAAATAGTAAAGCTGGTAGGAGAAGACATACTGCCGGACGATCAAAGACTGATACTAGAGATATCAAGAGTAATCAAGATAGGCTATCTACAGCAAAATGCTTATCACAAGGATGATGCAAACGTATCTCCGCAAAAGCAGTACAGGATGTTAAGCGTAATAAATAAGCTTTATGAAAGAGCGTTAGACTGCATAAAAAATGGAGTACCTATATCCCATGTGAAAAAAGACGATCTTTTCTATAAAATAACTACAATGAAATATAACGTGCCTGAGGATAGGCTTAAGCTTTTAGATGCTATGATTGAGGAAATTGATGAGTATTACGATTCTCTTAAATGCAAATATGGCAAGGGGGAATGTAAGCTATGAAAATAAAATACCTGAAGCTGGATAAAATAGATGGACCGCTAATAATGCTAAGCGGAGTAAAGCATGCCACCTATGATGAAATAGTGGATATAGAGGTTGCAGGGCAGAAGCCTAAAAAGGGAAGAGTAGTGCAGATAGACAGAGACAAGGTAATAATACAGGTATTTGAAAGCACTACAGGAATATCTCTCACAAATTCCAGCGTGGCATTCAGCGGAAAGCCTATGCAGATACCACTATCAAAGGATATACTGGGAAGAGTTTTCAACGGCATAGGAGAGCCTATTGACGGAGCTGGCTTTTATGCTGAAAATAAATACGAAATAGGCGGAAGACCTATAAATCCCGTAGGCAGAAAATATCCAAGAAATTATATACAAACAGGTATATCCTCCATAGATGGGTTGACAACCCTTATCAGAGGACAAAAACTGCCTATATTTTCAGGTGACGGACTTCCCCACAATCAGCTTGCAGCACAAATAGTAAAGCAGGCAAAAATAGCAGAAGCTGATGCAGGAAACTCAAATACCGAAAATTTCGCCATAGTATTTGCCGCTATGGGCATTAAGCACGATGAAGCAGAATATTTTAAAAAGCAATTTGAGCTGTCCGGTGTGTCCAGCAGGGTTGTAATGTATGTAAACCTTGCAGATGAGCCTATAGTTGAGAGGATAACTACCCCCAGATGCGCCCTAACGGCTGCCGAATATCTTGCCTTTGAGCATGATATGCATATACTGGTTATTATGACTAATATGACCAGCTATTGTGAAGCTTTACGTGAAATATCCTCAGCTCGCGAGGAAGTACCTTCAAGAAAGGGTTATCCGGGATATTTGTATAGTGATCTGGCAAGCTTGTATGAGAGAGCAGGAATGATAAAAAATGCAAAAGGCAGTATTACACAGATACCCATACTTACAATGCCCAATGATGATATTGCACACCCAGTTCCTGACTTGACAGGCTTTATTACAGAAGGACAAATAATACTGTCCAGAGAGCTATTTCAAAAGAATATAAATCCGCCTATTAATATACTGCCTTCTTTATCCAGACTTATGAAGGACGGCATAGGGGAAGGATATACAAGAGAGGATCATCCTGATGTAGCCAATCAAGTGTTTTCTGCCTACTCCCACGTAAAGGACGTAAGAGCCTTGGCACAGGTTATAGGAGAAGATGATATAAGTGAGATAGACAGAAAATACATGGAGTTTGGAAGACAGTTTGAACAAAAGCTGTTAAATCAAGGCTTTGATACTAACAGAAATATAGAACAAACACTGAACCTTATGTGGGAGCTGTTGACTGTTCTGCCTAAAGAAGAGCTGAACAGACTCAATCCAGAGCTTATACAAAAATATTATAAGGGGTAGCGCAGTATGCAAGAAAATATTGCTTTTACCAAAACCAATTTAATAGCAGCACAAAATTCCCTAGAGCTGTCTGAAAAGGGCTTTGAGCTGCTGGACAAAAAGAGAAATGTATTGGTTATGTCAATGATGGGCTTTATAGATAAAGCAAAAGAAGTACAATCCAAGGTAGACATAGTTTTTGCAGAAGCCTATGAAGCCTTGAGGGTAGCCAATATAACTATGGGCATAAACAATGTAGAGCAGATATCCCACTCAATACCCGAAACAGAAGGCTTTACAATACTGGATAAAAGCATAATGGGAGTAGAGATCCCCGAGATTAAGCATGGCGAAGAAACAATACAGTACTACTACAGCTTTTATCACACCAATACAGCAATGGATGTTGCCTTTTATAAGTTTCAAGAAGTTAAAAAGCTGCTGTATGAGCTTTCGGAAATAGAGGATTCTGTTTATAAGCTGGCAATGGAAGTCAAAAGAACTCAAAAGAGAGCAAACGCCCTGCAAAATATTCAAATACCAAAATACAAAGAAATGGTCAGAGCCATAACCGAGGTATTAGAGGAAAAGGAGCGGGAAGACTTCTTCAGACTTAAGGTAGTAAAAAACAAGCACGGAAGAGAGTAAAAGCGTAGCTGCCTTACTCTCTTTTTTATTTTAAGCTCGTTGACTATATGGTCAGTTTGGGGGTATAATAATATTAGCTTTACATATAAGTGTCGTACATATATAATATTTACGAATATCAGTAGGGAGGAAGCTCAATTGTATAGTGTATTTGAAAATTTACCCGAGGAAAAAAAACAAAATATTATTAAATGTGCCTTAAAGGAGTTTGCCGATAAGGGATATGAGCAGGCCTCTACTAATGCAATTGTAAAGGAAGCCGGCATATCAAAAGGCATATTATTTCACTACTTTAAAACAAAAAGAGATTTGTATAGATATGTAATTTTTTACTGTATAGACCTTATGTATACTCAAATGCTGGACTATCTGGAGTTTAGCAGTGACGACTATTTTGAAAGAATGTTAGAGGTATCAGCCGCTAAAATGAAGGTGCAGATGAAATATCCAGAGATATACACCATAGTAGTAAATATCTTCAAAAGCTCTCAGCAGGACATAATAAAGGAAATCTATGAAAAATACGCACCTTTGATAACCCAATACTACGCCAAGGTAAATACAGGGATAGCAATGTCCAAATTCAAAGAAGGCGTAGATATCGGTAGAGTAAATGAAATTGTAACGTGGATCGCAGAGGGGATGGGAAATAAGATTATAAAAGAGGTATCCAATAAGGCGGAGGATATTGAGGAAACCAGAAAGATATTGGAAGATGAGTTTAGGATATATGCTGATATGTTGAAAAAGGGGGTATATAGGGAGTAGGATGAATAAAATTTTGACTATAGGTAAAATTGCAATAATATTTCCTACAGCATCTAAATACCGTTTAGGTATTTAGATGCTGTAGGAATTTTTTATATATTATTATTTATCGTGCGACCTTATATAGGGATTTTATCTATAAACTTAGATTATTCCAAGCCAAAACCCTATAGGAGAAGTTTGAATATTTTCTGTTACGTTATTATTTTCTATCATAGGGTTAGTCACTTATCATTATAAATAATATATAGAATTAATGAACTTTTATAGAACTTGATTCTTTTTATGGAAGGGTTTTGTGTATTCTGATAGAATATAGTATAAGTGTTTGTGGGATTATCCTACTTAAATAACAATTAACAAATAATGCAGGGAGTATAGTGAAAAAAATAGACATTTAGTAAGTGATAAATATTGTTTAATAAATAAGATTACTATAGAGAAGCAACCTTAAAACTTATCGTATTCATAGATTAAGTATTACTTCCCTCATAAGTTTTTAGCTTGGTATAATTTAAGTTTTAAGTTAAAAACCCTATAGTATGTTTTATTTAGTAATTTGTAGTTTATAGACTTCCAATTAATGTTTAAATATAATAAGCTAATTTAAAAATGAGGAGTGAATATTGTGTCTAAAAAGGATGTTAGAGCAATAGGTTTAATTTGTATTTTAATTGTATCACCTTTCCTTCTTCTACTTATATTCAAAATATATCCTAGAAATATCACTACTGGTATTTTTTCAATAATTATGATTATCGCATACGGTTTTGCTTTATTTAAGCTGTTCGCCCCTTTAAAAGCTGTAAATCAAGATTTCAATGAGATATTATACAGTATTAGTGATAGTAGTAATTTTGAAGACATTGCATCTGAGATGAGTAAGGCAAATATATTAAGTAGAGTATTTTATGATTTTAAAAAAACATTAAGACCCATAAAGGCAGGTATTAATAATGCTGAAAGGGGAGGTAATCTTAAAACTAAATACTACGCAACCGTAGACATTGATAATTATTTTAACGAGAATACAATAATTATAGATAATATTGCATACAAAACTATAAACTTCATACCGCAGTTACTTACTGGTCTGGGTATATTTGGAACATTCTTAGGTATTGTACAAGCAGTATCAGAACTATCTGGGAAAGATGAAATGACGAGTTTAGAAATACAAAGTGCTATTCAGGGATTGTTGGCAGGAGTAGATGTCTCCTTTACTACAAGCTTATATGGTATTGCATTTTCATTAGCCTTGACCATGATAACTAAAATAGCATTTGACATGATAATTACTAAGATTAATAGATTTAACCAGCAAGTAAATAGAAGTCTAAACAAGAGTACGGAAAGAGAGGGATTGAAGGAATTAGAGAGAGAGTTGGAAAAACAGACTGCAGCTTTAGAAAGATTGGCAACGGATATAACCGAGGATTTAGGAAGGAAATTTGATAGCTCTTTACAAGAAAATATGAAGATTGTGGGAGACAATATTAATAAATTAACATCTGAAATACAAAAGAGCTTTGAAGGCTCTGTAATAGATAAAATTGCACCAGCATTAGAGAAGCTAAGCATTGTATCTGAAGAATTAGGAAAAATGCAGCAGACTTCTACAACTAAGTTTATAACAGATTCTATTTCAAAAATAGAACAAGTAATAAGTGCAGGTACACAAAATGAAATAAGTAAGTTAAAGGAAACTATGGAAATAATGACGGAAAAGAATAATGAATTTATTATGAAGTTTATCAGTGGAATGGAAAATATAGAGAAGTTGTTTGAATCTCAGCAGCAGCTAATCATACACACCAATGATTCTGCAAAAAATGTAAATATTACAACGCAAAATATCAACGAGCTTCAACAAGGGCTAAATAGTTTACTTAGGGATATGGATACAGTACATAAAGGAAACATAGAGTCAATAGATGATATTAATGAAATATTTGTCAAATTAAAAGAATTATCTGGTGAGCAAAGCAAATTTGCTATTGATTTATCTTCTATGATTGATAGAACTCATCAATATAGTAAAATGCAGGAACAGTATATGGTAAGATTACAGGAGTCATCTGGAATTATCGATAAAAGCATTAATAAATCAAGTGATTATATAGCGGAAATAGCCAAGAGCGTAAAGCAGTATGCTGATGACTTTATATCCATAAAAAATACCTCATTTGAGATTGCAGACAGACTTAATGATAATTGTACAAATGTAATAAGTCAGATTAATAATGCTTCTAACATACTAGAGAAAAATATTGAAAAAGTAGATACGTATATAATCGAAAATGTTGTTAAAATGGGAACAGAAATTTCCTCAATAAGTAGTCAATTAAATCAATTTTGCAATAGTATAAATGAATTAACATATAAGCTAGATTCTTTTGCTCAAGTTGAAGAAAGTACACAGCTATTATGGAGCGAATATCATGAAAGCTTTGAAAATCTAAATAAAAATATTAATGATGGAATTATTTTATATACAGAGCAAATTAAAAAAGGTACAAATGAAGTGTTGGAGACATATGATTTAAAACTAGCGGAAGCTGTTACAAAGCTTCAAGGAATGGTTGAAAGCATAAGTCAAGAGTTGGACAGTATAGGTGAAGTTTTTGAGGATATGACAAAAAAGATTGAAAAAGCTTCTTAGTGCTAAGCAGAGGTGAATATTATGCAGAAAAAAACAAGTATGGAAGAAGAATCAAATTATTGGATATCCATTTCCGATTTAATGTCAGGAATATTAATTATTTTTATATTATTATTCATTTATAAAATGCTGGATTATCAGGGAGAAATCGAGAAACAGAAGGATTTACAAAGTGAACTAACAAAAACTAAGCAAATGGTTATTGAATTAAGTAATACAAGAATGAAAATAATTGCATTACTAAAGGAAGAATTTGAAAAGGAACATCTGGACATAGTGATTGATGCAAATACTGGAGCTATAAAGCTTAAGGAAGGAATATTGTATGATACAGGTAAAAGCCTTATAAAGGAAGATGGAAAAGTATTTTTGCAAAGATTTATGCCTATTTATCTAAGGATATTGCTGGAAAACGAAGAAATTAAAAAGGAGCTAGGAGAAATAATTATAGAAGGTCATACAGATGACGTGAACACATATATTTATAATCTCAAGCTTAGTCAAGATAGAGCTTTTAATGTAGTTAGTTATTTGATGAGTAGCGAATTTAGCTACATGAACAAATCCGAACTTGAAAAATTTTTAACTGCAAATGGAAAAAGCTTTTCTAATTTAGTATATAATAGCCGTGGGGAAATAGATAGAGAGAGCAGCAGAAGAGTTGAGTTTAAATTTAAATTAAAGGAAGAAGAAACCTTATTAAAAATCAAGAAGCAATTGGAAGAAGGAGTTGTAAATAATGGGTGATTATGTTCTTCCAAATTTCAAATTATATAAGCCACAGTATCTGGATGATAGTATTAAACAGATTAAAAAATCCAAATTATATAAGGCTAATTATGATAAACAACCAAAAAGAGAAATGGTAGAAGAAGCTTTAAATAAAATTAGAAACAATGAAGTATTATCTAAAAGAGATATTAAGGCTTTGTCCTTTCATTTATTAACATTAGAGATGGAAGGTCTGTTTGACCGATATTATAAAACCTTTGTTATTCATTTCAACGAAATAAGAAGTAAAACATATTACATAAGACCCCTTTTAGGATACTTATATAATAGCAGAGCAAAGCACAAGGAACGAATCTATGAGGTTATGAAAGCAATTATAAAGGTTAGTACTAAAAGAAAGCAAAACTATACAGAGGTATTTAACCTAGTGGAATCTACTGCATATGTAAATGAATTTATCAATAAAATTAAAATAAAGTTTACTAAGATTGCAAGTCAAAATGATATTTCAAGATTGTGTCAGGAATTATATATGAAGGTCGCAGATGAATTATATAATGAATGCATAGCTGAATTTATTATCGCAAATTATCTAGATGATAGGCTTTGGAATTTTTACAAAGATACTATTACAAATATGACACAAGAATTAAAGAAGAGAATTTTTAAGAGCGTTATGTTAAATTATATGGATGAATATGATGTGGCTTCTTATCCAAAGCAATGGTTTCAGCTAATCTACAGACAGCTTGGCGACCCCTATGATCCTATAAATCATAGATGGAAGGGTCTTGAAGAAGAAAAAGAGGTATTTAGAAGATGGAATATTGATGAAAATATTGAGAAGTTTTTTGAGCAAATAGTTGGTGGAGACAAGCGTCGAAAAAGCTTTTGGAAGAGATATATTAACAATATTTACAGGATTGAGTATTTTGAAGAAGCCTCTAAGGCATTAGCACTAGAGTTTAAAAATCATATGTTTGTTGAGTTTGCTGAATCAGGTAATGCGTGTTATTACTATCATAAGAATGATTTTGATATAAATAAAGTAAGAGAAGTACTAAAGGGTAGCTCCCTGAATAGATCTGCTAAAGTAAAATTTTTAAAGCAGGGTACAGACAAGAAAAACCACTCAGGTGATTGGGAGTATCAATTTGATTATTCTCTAAGAAGTCTAGGTTATACCAGAAGTAGGTGATAATTATGGGGTTTTTGAAAAAACTATCGAATATCTTTATAAAAGGCGAAGAACAATTATCATTTAATATGCATTATAAAGAAGAATGTTTAGTTCTTATGCCGAATTTTTCTATAGAAAAGCATAACGAGGCTATAGATTTAATTAATATGTACAATATTGCTGTCGATAACAACAGGCTGCTTATAAAGTATAAGAGTTTGTATGACCTATATTTTGACGAAAATAACAATGAAATCAGTATATATAGGCAGTTTAATTTGCCAGATCTATTCAGAGGATTTTTAAAAATAGAAAATATAAATAACTTTGTTCAAAATGAGCAAGTAAAATTCGCTTATAGCTTTGAAGGATATGAAGGTAATTATGAGCAAAAACATGGAAATATAATTCAGTGCTTTGTAACTGGAGATATTAAAGTAATTTCACCTAAAATTTATGATTTAATAAATGAACTTAATAAATACAACTCAGATATGCAAAAAAATAAAGATTTGGTTACGCAGTTTGAAATGTTAGGTAAGATTAAGGATTATGCGGAAAAGTACAATATCATACTTAACGAAAGGCTTAGAAGAGAGGAAAAACCAATAATAATAGATACAGTAAAAATTGATATGCATGATGATGGAAAAACACTAGAAATTATTCCGATTTTTTCAGATGTAAAGGAAATAAATGAACAGATACTGAATAAATTAGACAAGTACGATAATGTTAAGGATTTTTATAGTGCAGAAATAAATGGGAAACGCACTAAATTTATTATTAAAAATAAGTCATCAATAAAAAAGATTAAAGAAAAAAGAAAAACCAGTGGGGAGGAAAGGTTAAATATTTTAGCCGGTACAAGTCCAATTTCTGAAGATGATAATATTGATTTATCTTTATTTGGACCAAGAGTTATTGGGATAGGGATATTAAATTACAGAAGCTACCCTCCCATGTCAAAAAACAGTGATATAAAGTGGATAGAAAAAAATATGGAAACTCCTCATTTTTATGCAGGAAGCGAGAAGGTTATATTAAAACCAGATGACTTGAAGCTGCTGGAAAAGACCATTTGTCAAATGAATGATGAATGTAAGGAAAAAACTGAAATGCAGTTTAGGACTGATACTGGCAATGATATTAAAGTAATTTTATCAAAAGAACAATTAAAAAATGAAATCATAAAACTGCAAAATGCGATTATAAGTCCTATTGAAATAAAAAGTGAAAAAGTACTAAGTACAATTATTAATGATTATGACAAAGGTAATAATGATAAGTATATTGAATTAAATGGAAAATACATAGAAAAGTATGATAAAGAGTTTTTTATTAAAAGGCTAGATGAGATTAGAAATAAAGAGAAAAAGAATGAAAAAGAAGATTTGCTTATTTTTGAAAATAAAGAAGAAAATGAATATGATGAAACATATACAAATATTATTGAAGCTTCAGACGAAAAAATAATTGAAATGCCTTCAACATTAAAACCTGAGATAAGTTTGTTTAATTATCAAAAAGAAGCTTTGCAAAAGTTGCAAAACCTATATATGGAAAATAACATTAATGGCTTTTTATTATGCGATGATATGGGACTGGGGAAAACATTACAATTACTAAGCTTTTTAGCATGGCTGAAAGACAAAAAAGCATTATCTCCATCATTGATTGTTGCACCGACAAGTCTATTGAACAATTGGGACAATGACAATGGCGAAGGTGAAATACAGAAATTCTTTATAACCAATACATTTAAGACAATAAAACTTAGGGGACAAGTTACGGACTTAGAGTTGGAAGAAGTTAAAGGCTGTGATATTGCGTTTGTAACTTATGAATCTCTAAGAATGAATAGTATTAAGCTGGGACTAATAGGCTGGAATGTTATGATATGTGATGAGGCTCAAAAAATTAAAAATCATCAAACAAAGGTAACGGTAGCTGCTAAAGCACAAAATGCAAGCTTTAAGATCGTTTGCAGTGCTACTCCTATAGAAAATAATTTAACAGAGCTGTGGAACCTAGTAGATTATAGTAAACCAGGACTACTTAGCTCCTTAAAGGAGTTTAGGGGTAACTATGTAGATAAAGTGGCAAATGCTTCTGAGCTTGAATTAGAAGCAATTAATAAAGATTTAGCCTGCAAGCTTGATAATTATTATATAAGAAGAGAGAAGGATATTCTACCCAAGGAGCTACCAAATAAAAGAATTAAAATATATAAAAAAGTTGCAAATCAGCTTGAAAAAGACTATATTAACAGGTTAATACATGCAGAAGCTAGTGCCTTAGCCTTAATACAAAAAATGCTGGCAGTATCAAGTCATGTAGATTTATTGGATGGACAAGAAGTTTTATATGCAGATTGTAAAAAAATGATTAATAAATCAACAAAACTAAGCATTCTTTACGACATATTAGTAGATATTAAAAGACTAAATGAAAAAGCTATAATTTTCGTGCGTTCCATCAAAATGCAACAGATAATATATAGGGCTATAAATCATTGGTTTAATATAAAGGTGAGCATTGTAAATGGAAGGGAAAGTAATCTAGACAAAAGAACATACTTAATAGATGAGTTTAGGAAGAAGAAGGGGTTTGATGTTATTATATTATCCCCTGATGTTGCAGGATTTGGAATAACATTAACAGAGGCAAACCATGTAATTCATTATATGAGGCAATGGAATCCAGCAAAAGAAGACCAAGCTACCGATAGAGCTTATAGAATTGGTCAAAATAAAGATGTAACAGTACACTATCCTGTTTTATCATTTACAGAAGAAAAAGTATATGAGTATGATACTGCTTTAGAATACGTTGAGGATAATATGGAAGTGAAATCTGACAATATGTCTCCCGAAGAAAAGTTAAATATTTTATTAGCAAGAAAGAAAAATATGCTATTGAAATTCTTTCTTGTAGCAGGTGATGGAGAGATTATCAAAAAGGAATTCTTGAATCTAGAAAGTAGACAAGAGAATACTAAAAGTATAATTCAATTTGAAGACCTTGACCGTGGTTTACTTGATTTTTTTGAGTTTGAAGCTTTGGTTGCGGTTATTTATGATAAGCAGGGGTATGAAACTTATTTAACAAGTCGCACAAATGATTATGGAGTAGATGTTATCTGCATAAAAGATAAGCAAGTTTTGCTAGTTCAGTGCAAGAATGTATCTAAGCTTAATGGACAAGATACTATAAAGGATTTACTTTATGCAAAGGATACTTATATAAATTATATCGGGTGTGAGGATTATAAGTTAATCGTTGCTACAAATGCAATTAAAATACCAGATAAAATTTGTAAGCATAGTGAAATCGAAGTTTTAGATGGAGTAGCTTTAAAAAATATTCTTAATAACTATAATATTTATAAAGATGAGATAGACATTAAGAATAATAAACGGTATTCTTTTGAAGAACTAAAATTGAAGTTTGAGCCAAAAATGTAATAAGTTCGCATACTCAATCTCTTCTTGCATAGTTTATAATGTACATTGAATTAGTTGCAATATACATAGCCGATGCTATTAACAATTTA
>CALGKJ010000220.1 GCA_937930535.1 uncultured Clostridia bacterium | reverse complement strand
CACAAAATAGAATAATTATGAAAATATGTATATAAAACAAGGAATGCGTGTTATATTTACCTGCAATATACAAACATGTAATTATAATTTATATATTTTGTGCAGGTACAAAAGCATGCTATGAGTATTGATAGAATTTCAAATCTTGGTTTTAGTTCTTAATAATATGTTTTATTACTAAGACACTTTAAAGTTGAAAACATTTTTCAACTAAAAGTTTTAAGCTCTTTGTGAGAAACAACTAGAAGCATTAAGTTATGAAGTTGTTTCTCTATAATATAAAAAGGGGGAGAGAAAATGAAAAAAAGTTTAGGTCTTATTCTAGTAATCATACTGTCATTATCTATTATTTTGACAGCATGCGGTCAAAAAGCAGGGGGATCAGGGTCAGCAAATGGTGATGTTATTAAAATAGGTGTATTTGAGCCAATGACTGGCGCAAATGCAGCAGGTGGAGCATTAGAGGTAGAAGGAGCAAAGCTTGCAAACAGGCTTTATCCAGAAGTACTGGGCAAAAAGGTTGAGCTTGTAATAGTAGACAACAAATCTGATAAGGTTGAAGCAGCAAGTGCGGCAGCAAGACTGGTTGAAAAAGATAAGGTTGTAGCAATCATAGGTAGCTGGGGAAGCTCACTATCCATGGCAGCAGGGGACATAGTAAGAAACAAAAAGGTTCCAGCAGTTGGTGCTTCCTGCACAAATCCTCTTGTAACAAAGGGAAATGACTACTATTTCAGAGTTTGCTTTATAGATCCTTTCCAAGGTACTGTAATGGCCAACTATGCTTATAATAAGCTGAATGCAAAGAAGGCAGCCATAATCCAAGAAGTATCAAATGACTATGCTATAGGACTGGCTAAATTCTTTACAGATTCCTTCAAGGGAATGGGCGGAGAAATAACAGGCGTATCCAATTACAACACTGGAGATCAGGATTTCTCAGCACAGCTTACTAATATAGCGCAAACAAATCCTGATGTTATATTTGCACCTGGCAACTTTACAGAATCAGCACTGCTTATTAAGCAGGCAAGACAGTTAGGAATAAAGATTCCAATAATAGGCGGAGATACTTGGGAAACTCCTGAATTTATAGAAATTGGTAGAGCTGATGTAGAAGGTACTGTATTCTCATCCTTCTCAACACCTGAAAGATCAACAACTAAAGAAGCAAAAATATTCCTTGAAGAATACAATAAGGAATACAACAAGTCACCTGCGGCTGTAACTGCACTTGCATATGATGCATATATAATGATACTTGAAGCTATAAAGAGAGCAGGCACTACAGATACAGTAAAGATAAGGGAAGAGCTTGCCAAAATGAAGGATTTTGTAGGCGCATCAGGTGTTATATCTCTTGACGAAAACGGTGATGCAGTAAGAAGTGCAGACATAAAGATCGTTAAGGGTGGAAAGTTTGATTATCTCGATACTATCGAACCTGTAAAATAAAAGGAACTATAAACAACAAATAAATAAAACAAGCCTCCTCCCATAGAGTTGGTTATCTATAAAGAGAAACAACTACAAAACTAAAATATTCCAGTTGTTTCTCACAAATAGATTAGCAACTCTTAACGCAAAGTATTTTGAGTTTTAGAGTTGGTTATCTATAAAGAGAGGCTTGTTTTTCATAATTATATTAGGTGGTGAACTTATGTCCTTGGATATATTACTACAGCACCTTGCAAATGGTATTTCGCAGGGCAGCTTGTACGCACTTATTGCTATCGGTTATACAATGGTTTACGGTATTTTAAGACTTATTAACTTTGCTCATGGAGAAATATTTATGATGGCTACATATTTTGCATTCTTTGGTATAGCCACCTTTGGAATGCCTTGGTATGTAGTCTTTATATTGGCGATATTACTTACCGGACTACTTGGAATGTCTGCTGAGAGGGTAGCTTACAGACCTCTCCGTGATGCTCCTAAAATATCTATACTGATTTCTGCTATAGGAGTTTCATATCTTATTCAAAATCTTGCAATTGTATTATTCAGCGGAAGACCAAAAGCATTTCCGCAGATTGAGTTTTTTACAAGGATGTTTACTGTGGGAAATGTACGTATACAAGCCCTTACTATTGTCATACCAATAGTTACAGCTGTACTTTTGGCGGTACTAATCTATCTTATTAATCATACAAAAAACGGTATTGCTATGAGAGCAGTGGCAAAGGATCACGAAACTGCAAAGCTTATGGGTATAGATGTAAATAAAACTATAGCTTTAACCTTCGGAATAGGCTCCATGCTTGCAGCGGTGGGCGGTATCATGTGGGGGCTTAAGTTTCCCAACATACTTCCGACAATGGGGATAATGCCCGGACTAAAGTGCTTCATTGCAGCAGTATTAGGCGGAATAGGCAGCATAAGCGGAGCTGTTATAGGCGGCTTTATTCTTGGCTTGGGTGAAATACTGCTGGTTGCATTTTTTCAAAACTTGACAGGCTACAGGGATGCCTTTGCTTTTGTACTTTTGATACTTATACTCCTATTTAAGCCTACTGGCATAATGGGAGAAAAAATATCGGAGAAGGTGTAGACTATGAAGAATAAAAAGAATATATATACTTTGATTTCAATAGCCTTAGTTATTTTGTTTCTTTTACTGGCTAATAGTTTTTTTGATTCATATCAGATAAGAATTCTTAATCTTTGCGCAATCTATGTTGTGCTTGGACTCAGTATGAATCTCATCAATGGCTTTACCGGACTGTTTTCTTTAGGA
Source organism: uncultured Clostridia bacterium (assembly GCA_937930535.1). GTDB lineage: Bacteria > Bacillota > Clostridia > Lutisporales > Lutisporaceae > CALGKJ01. The sequence goes on along the minus strand of CALGKJ010000220.1, from coordinate 25,587 downwards.
CATGCGGGCTTTATGGCAGTGGGGGCATACACTACAGCTATCCTGACTATGCCTATAGCTGCCAAGGAAGCAAACTACTTTATGACTCCTCTGGTATCACCCCTTAATAATATGGTCTGGCCTTTTCTGCCTGCGCTCATTATGGGAGGCTTACTGTCAGCCGTGGCAGCATTTATAATAGGTGCTCCTGCATTAAGACTCAAAGGTGATTATCTTGCTATTGCAACTCTGGGCTTTGGAGAAATAATAAGGATACTTATAACCAATGCTCAAAGTCTAACAAATGGTGCTCTAGGGCTAAAGAGTATACCCAATACCACAAATATTTGGTGGAGCTTTGGAATTGCAGCAGCAACTACAGTTATTATGATACTGCTGATAAATAGCAGCTATGGAAGGGCATTTAAAGCTATACGTGAAGATGAAATAGCGGCAGAAAATATGGGAATAAACCTTTTTAAGCATAAAATGCTGGCATTCGTAATAGGTGCCTTCTTTGCAGGTATAGGAGGAGGACTTCTGGGTAATCTGCTTGGAACAGTAGACCCTAATATGTTCAAGTTTACACTGACCTTTAATATACTTTTCGTAATAGTTTTAGGGGGTATGGGAAGCATAACAGGCACGATAATATCAGCCTTTATAGTAACCATATCAATGGAGGTATTGAGATTTCTCGATGCACCTATAAATCTTGGGTTTATTACTATTCCAGGTATCACAGGAATGCGTATGGTTGTATATTCGCTGCTGCTTATAATAGTAATAATATACTTTAGACAGGGTCTTATGGGTACAAGAGAATTCAGCTGGGATAGTGTAATAGCACTAATAAAAAAAGCTCCTTTTAAAAAAGGAGGTGCTAAATAATGACTTTATTAAAAGCAAATAAAATAACTATGCAATTCGGAGGTTTAACGGCGGTTAGTGATTTTGATCTGGAAATAAAAAATGGTGAAATCATTGCATTAATCGGTCCTAATGGTGCAGGAAAGACAACAGCCTTTAATATGATAACAGGTGTTTATAAACCAACCAAGGGCAGTATATACCTTAATGACAGCGATATAACTGGCTTTAGACCTGATCAAATAACAAAAAAGGGCATAGCTAGAACCTTCCAGAATATAAGACTTTTTAAGGATTTAAGTGTTCTTGATAATGTACTAATAGCAAACCACCTTAACATAAAATCCAGCATCTTGGAAGCTGCCTTGAAGCTTCCAAGATATAAAAGAGAAGAAAGAAAAATGTATGAAAAGTCCATGGAGCTTCTAAAAAAGGTGGGATTAGCAGACTTAAGAGATGAAAAGTCCAGCTCATTACCCTATGGAAAGCAGAGAAGACTGGAAATAGCCAGAGCATTGGCTACAGAGCCAAAGCTGCTGCTTCTGGATGAACCCGCTGCTGGAATGAATCCTAAGGAAACAGAGGATTTGACACTTTTCATAAAGCAAATAAGGGATGAGTTTGATTTAACTATATTTATGATAGAGCATCATATGCAGGTTGTAATGGGCATTTCAGACAGAATATATGTTTTTGACTATGGCGTAACCATAGCTCAGGGAACACCATATGAAATACAAAATAACCAAAAGGTTATTGAGGCATATCTGGGGGTGAGTGAGGATGCTTAAGATTAAGGACTTAGTAGTAGCATATGGAGGAATAGAAGCACTTAAGGGTATCAGCCTTGAGGTTAATGAGAATAAAATCATTACCCTTGTAGGTGCAAACGGAGCAGGTAAAAGTACCACTCTCAGATCTATCGTCGGTTTGGTAAAGCCAAAGCAAGGCTCTATAGAGTTTGAAGGTAAAAATCTACTATCCATTCAGACGAAGGATCTTGTCAGAATGGGTATAACACTTGTACCCGAAGGCAGAAGAGTTTTCGCAAACTTAACAGTTCTGGAAAACTTGAAGCTTGGAGCTTTTTATAGAAAAGATGAAAAAGAGATTAAAAAGGATATGGACTGGGTTTATGAATTGTTTCCAAGACTAAAGGAAAGGACCTGGCAAACTGCCGGAACACTATCAGGCGGAGAACAGCAAATGCTGGCAATAGGTCGTGCATTGATGTCAAAGCCAAAGCTTCTTATGATGGATGAGCCTTCACTGGGTCTGGCTCCTATCATAGTAAAGGAGCTTTTTGAGATAATAAAAGGTATACACAAGCAGGGAGTAACGATCCTGCTGATAGAGCAAAATGCCAATGCGGCACTCCATATTGCTGATCAGGGCTACATAATGGAGACGGGTAGAATTACTTTAACAGGTACAGGCAGAGAACTGCTGGTAAATGAAGATGTAAAGAAGGCATATCTGGGAGAAAGCGTACACAAATAAGAATCATATAACAAAAGGAGTCTTTGATATACCAAAGACTTCCTTTTGTTATATTTCTATTATTCTATTACATATCTTTGTCAGTTCACTTTTAGAGCTAGATGTAATAATTATGGATTTGCCCGCAACGGCTAATTTCTTTAGCTCATAAATATATAGGTTTTTATAAAGCCCTGCTAAATCCATGAAGGGCTGATCCATACATAGTATTGGCTTGGTGCTTATTAGTCCTAAAAGTATAGTCAGAACACCTTTAATTTCATTAGGTACTTTTTTCAGCTCACGAAATTCATAATCCTTCATCTTCAAAATCTCAAGAAATTCCTCTGCTTTATCCACCTGCTTGCTTCTATCTGCACCAACAGAAAAATTATTTATAATATTTTCCATAAGGGTTAGTTTATTATCCAGCTTTAGGTTGGATTTAGAAACATACTCGGAAATCTGTCGCAACTGCTCGTCAAAACATGGAGAACCCTTGTATTCTATCAAACCTGAAGTAGGACCAATTAAACCTGATATAAGCTTTAATAAAGTAGATTTACCGCAGTGATCTTTACCGGTAATTCCTAAAATTTCACCTTCATATAAACTGAATGAAATATTTTCTATGCCCACATCATGTTTATCATTTATTTTGTGAATAATTGATGAAAATACTCCAGTATTTTGACATTTATAGTATTTTGTCAATTTTTCAACTTTTAATAGCACATTATTTTTATCCATTTCAACCCCAGCACTTTTCAATATTTTTTATTATATTTTAATTTTACTACAAGTATCAAAAAATAACGATACAAAATTATTAGTTTCTATAAAAGCCTACAAGGGAAGCAATAACTAATCCATGAATTATATGTTCTATATGATAATTTGATAAAGCAGGACTATATAGCAGATTAGTTTAAGCCCTAATAACTCAACGCTGATTTAATATGTTGATTAACTCGAATAAATATAGGGCGTATAAAAGTTATACCTATCACATAATTATTCCATACATGTATTATAATAAAATATATGTTGATTTATGGCATAATATAATATATAATTACTAATGCAATAAAATAAAGCATAAATAAGGAAGGGGAGGACATTTATGACAAAGATTTTTGGAAGAACGAAAATTGCTATTCTATTGGTTATCATTATGGTGTTCAGCTTCTGTAATGTTATAGCCATGACGTCTGATGTGAACACAAAAATAAAGGTAGAAGTTCAAAAACAAGAGAAACTTAAAAAAGTTAAATTCACAGAGGGTAAGACAATTGATGGATTAGAGGCTTTCAGTCTTGCGGAGTCTAGTCAAAGGCTTAATGAAAAAAATGTGGCTGAATCTTCTAAAAGTATTAGTGAAGTGAATGCTTTAACGTCAGATGTTATAACAAGAGCGGCCACTAACCATGATCCTAATAACGCTATTTATATTGGACTTGATACAGTCTATAGCGATGTATTAACAGAAGAGGGACAATCGAACTGGTACTATGTATATGTACCGACAGCAGGAAAGCTCACAGCTTTTGTGCAGACATTGCCTAATGTTAACATAGATTATGATTTAACTGTTTACAAGTATAATCTTTCTACTGGTATGCTGGAAGCCCCAGTTTACTCTCAATATGGTCCTGCTATGGACGAGCAGTTAAGTAGTATTGTGCAGCCGGGGTATTACTTTATTTGTGTAAATTCCTATAGCGGTTTTGATGCTTTAAATCCATATTATTTTATAATCCAATATTCACAAAGCTATGATTCAGCAGAGCCAGATGACAATATACTCCAAGCACCTCAAAAAACTGGCAGTTATTTTTCAGTTAACCAAACACTGGATAACCAATTTGATGTGGACTGGATGCGAATTTCTCTAAGTACAGCTAAAAGTATGTTCATAACATTAGGAAATGTAGCTTCGCCATGTGTATATAAAATGGACATATTTGATTCAAACTTTAACGGTCTCGGCACCTTAAGTCAAAATACAAACGGGTTAATAAGCCTTCAAGCCGGAACTTACTATTTTAGAGTAAGATCTCAAAGTGGATTTGGTTCTGGATATACTTTGACTGTAAATCAGGTTGCTAATTCCATAAGCTCAATTTATGGTCGTAGCTCTGACTCTAGGTATATTCTATATACTACTCCTTCTGGTGAATTATATTCTAATGACAGCAAAGTGACTAATAATGGAGAGTTAAATTGGAGAAGAGTATTTTATTTCAGTTATGGTGGATCATATACTCAAAGAACACAGGAAATTAGCTGCGGTATAAATAAAATTTCAGGGCTAGGCGTTTATGGCTCATACACATCAACATCAACTGAGGTTGGAAACATAAGCAATTGTTTCAGAATACCAGTAACTAATGCATTATATACATATTTCTATTCGCGTTTTGTATCAGGACCAAATACTATATATGAACAGAGTTGGTATGATGTAACAGGCATGAAAACTCCAAGATATACGGATTCATATGATGATACTTATTATGGACCTTTATATTTAATTATTAATGCTGATACTGGTGAGGTTAAAGACCTATTTGCTGATCTTAACTTCTATTACTACAATAATATTGAAAGTGCTAGCTTTACTGCCAAATAGTATAAACGAATGAAAAGAAAATTTATAAAGCTGTGAATAAAAACCTTCTTGCTAGATGCATTATATAAGAATATAGTGTCCCGCAGGAAGGTTTTTGTTTGTCTCTTGGGATAACCTGTATTGATATAGATATTAACTATAGCTTGGAATATGATTATAGATAATATCTATGTTCATTTCTAAACAAATAATGTCCTGTATAATAAATATAGTCCAATTTATAAAAAACTGTTAGCAGCTAAGAGCATTTCATATATAGGAGGAGTTTTGGTGAGTAATGATATTTTATTCAAGCAAATTAGTGATGCACTTGTAGAAATGGAAGAGGAGACTGTAGTTAAGGTATGCAGCAAAACACTAGAAATGAATATTCCGACATTTGAGACAATCACAAAGGCACTAATTCTGGGCATGGATAGGCAAATAAGCTTTATGAGGAAGAAGAAAAGAACCATAACATAGATTTGGATACAATGGTTGAGGCGGAAAAGCGGATATATAATATTATAGGCTTTGGAGCATTGGTTGCTGGTCTTTTGGCAAATGCCCTTTGAACGTAAATGTTTTTAAGGAATAATTTTATATACAAGTCTTCATAAAATCTTCAAATCCATTAGATATTATATATACAGATAAATGAATCCCCCTAGAATTCATTTTAGCGCAAAGAAAGTCCATATTTCGGACTTTCTTTTTATTTTGGCATAAATCAAAAAAGAACTTAAATATATCTTCATAATAACTACACATCATAGTTATATAATTCTGTTAAAGTTTATTGGAAGGGAGAATTTATGTTGAAAAGCAAAGCAAAAAAGCAAAAGAACTATACATTCTATATAGTGGCTGTTTTTTTATTAATTATAATAGCTGCTGGATATAAGTTTTTAGTTTCTTTAAGTGGAGCGGTGCAATCTGGTGATATTCCAAACAATATTAAAGCAGATAATGTAGATCTCGAAATAAGTAAGAAGGATGTAACTGAAAAGGTAAAATTTTACTCTTACGATGCAGATGGGACTTATATGGAGGTACTTGCTGTAAAAGCTGATGATGGCAGCATCAGAACTGCATTAAACACGTGTCAGATATGCTATAACTCCGGGAGAGGGTACTATGAACAGCAAGGGGATACTGTGGTGTGTCAAAACTGTGGAAATATTTTTGATATAGGCAGTATTGAAATAGTAAAAGGCGGCTGCAACCCAGTTCCAATATTTGATGAAAATAAGACAATTAGTGAAGAAAAGATTGCAATTTCGGGAGATTTTCTAAATAACAACAAGGAATACTTTTCAAGATGGAAGAAATAAATAAATAAAGATAAGGCTCAACATTCGAGCCTTATCTTTATTTATTTTGTTCAATCTAGCTAATGGAGTTATTATCACTGTTTTTATGGCATGAATGATCTTTCCTCGACCTCATAAGAAATAGCATCATTCCAACATGCAGCAGTGGGCATATTATAAATGCCAAGCTGCCCAAGGATATTCCCTTAATCCCGAGAAGCGGTAACAGGAGAATTATCATAACAGGTATGAGACAGCAGGCTGATATCATTAATCCATGCCTTAAACCATTTGGATTTTTCGCCTTTTTATTACAACAATTATTATTGGTGCTATTTTTATTGTCCATACTATTTTCCTTTCATTACATTTTTATTTTTTCTGGGCGATCGAGAGTACAACAGTCTAATCTCTTACTGCCGAAAGCTTTATCGCTTTCTGATGCCAGCTTCACGATAAAGCTGGATATAATTGCTTTTAAGAATTTAAGCATGCTAAACCCTCCCAACATATTTAAGCTATTACATGCTAATTATATATAAAGCATTTGAAGATAATATGTAGATAAGGTAAACAGGCAGAAAAGTTCAACAATATTCGTTGAAAAATAATCTTATGAGCAAAAAGCCCTAAAATTTTAATATTTTAATATTTACAGTAATTTAATCAGTGCAAAGGGAATAGATATTAATATAAGACGAGTATTTTGTAGAAAAGAATGGTGTATGCTTTTTACAGCAAAGGATTTATATTTAATGCGATATTTGCGTAATATTAAGTTACGATACCTATGTACATTATGCTTATATCGTGCTATAATATAAGTATAATTCTGGAAGAAATGGGTTGTATATATAGAAAAGGCATCGAGCATTTTGGTTCAGAGTTGATAAATAAGGTTAGTTCATCAATGGCAGACTCTTTCTTCATGTAGCGGGGATAGTTCCTTGAACCAGTGGTGAGTTAAAGAAAGGAGTATGTTGTTATGAGTGAAATCGCGATTACCATATTACTTCTTGGATTTTTACTAACAATTGTCTCGTTGGTAGCCATTGCTTCGGTAATAGCCTACAACAGAGACAGGGTTCGCCTTAAAGTCAACGGAAATATTGACGTCGGCAAGATGAAAGCAGGAGTAAACATGGACTTTGAAGGTCATGCTAAAGAAGAAGAGAAAAAGGCTGAAAATACATATGAAACTGCTGAAATCAAGAGTAAGACGACATTTGAATGACTTTAAAGGGGAATAAGACAAAAAAATGTTATTCGCATATATCCGAATAACACTTGCCAATCATAACCATTGATTTATTAATAGCTCACCAATGGTTCACTATAAGTATACCACATAAATCTGACAAAAAACAACAAAATAACGATAGAGCATATAATTATTATATAAGGCTTTCTACTATATAGAAACAATTTCAAAGTTAAATTTTCCAGTTGTTTCTTACAAAGGGATTAGCAACTCTTAATGAAAAGTATTTTGAGTTTTAGAGTTGCTAATCTATATTAATAGTAGAGGGTCTTTATTTATATGTCAAATGATATTGACAATCATTATCATTTGACATATAATTTATTATATAAACAAGGATTGGGGTTGGAGAAAAATGAGTATTATACTGGTTGGAGGTCATGACAGGATGCATGAAAATTATAAAAATCTATGTAGCAAATATGGAATAAATGTTAAAGTATATACGCAAATGCCGGCGAAATTTGACAAGGTAATTGGAAATCCTGATGGGATGATTTTATTCACTAGTACAGTATCTCACAAAATGGCTATTACAGCAGTGAAGGAAGCAAAAAAGAAAAATATTAATATAATAAGATGTCACAGCAGCAGCTTAACATCGTTGGAAAATACAATTATAAATTTGAAAGAGGGCAGGTAATATAATTAGTATGACATTATATAATTTAAATTTATTGCAATCATAAAATACTGTCAGCTTCCGCTGCTTTCATATGCTTTAATGCCATTAAGCCAGATTGTATACGCAATTATGAATGATAATATAGCAGCTGCAAATGTGCCAAAAACGCACGTATATAAATTGCCCTTATTTAAAAAGTAGCTTGCTGGTATAAACGCTGTGAAGCCAAATGGAATAATATATGTAATAATAGTCCTTATTGGCTTAGAGTATATGCTGAGTGGGTATTTGGAGAAATCACTTAATGAATAATTCATCCATAAAATTTCATGACTGTTCTTAATCCAAAAAGATAAAGAGGCAAACAATAGCTTTATTGAAGTATATATTACAGCGCCGCTGATAATAGTAAGAATAAAGAGTAATATCTGTAAAAAGCTAACCGTTATTTTAAGCTTGATCATAGACCATATTACTAAAGCTATTCCCACCAACAACTCACCGAAGGCATCAAACTGTATTACTTCTGAAACTAAATGAAATAATGGATTGATGGGACGCAGCAAATACCTATCAAACTGTCCCTTTACAATAATTGACTTGCTTAATATCCATAGGTTATCAGTTATGAGATGGTCTAATCCCCTAGGAATTTGTGCAAAGCCATATATAAAGACTATCTGCTCAAAACTCCATCCATTTAAATTCGGTATTTCTGCAAAAATTAGATATAGAAATGCAATTCCAGACAGCTGAATAATTCCAAAACCTATTAAACCTATTAAGAAATCTATTCTATACTCCATTAGAATTTTTAAGTACTGTGCTAAAAAGGTTTTATATAAGCTTAAATATCGTTTCATAATTACCCTCCTAATATAGTTAGTCGCTTGATAGCTTTATTCCATATCCATCTGCTTAATATAAACAAGAACACGATCCATCCTATTTGAAGAAGTAAAAGACTAATACTTTGTTTTAAGTCGATTTTTCCGAGACAGATCATAACCGGTGAATAGTTTAATGATGTAAATGGCATAAATTTTAATATAGTCTGCACCCAAAGAGGAAAGAAAATTATTGGTATTAGTTCTCCAGAAAGAAATCTAGTTATGGCAAACTTAATATAAGTCAGTCCCCATATATTTATTGTATAAAAGGCTATTAAGCCGAAAGAAATATTTATTAAAAATAATATGCAAAAACTTAAAAAAGCACTTACAAAATATAAAAAAATATTTGATAAAGATATTTGCTGATTTCCCGCAGTAGTATGTACAATCATAATAAGAAATGCTATGGTAGGAATTGCAAAAAAAATAAGCTCCTGTATCAATTTGCCTAATGCTTCAAAAAAGAGTTTTGTATGATAGTCTATGGGTTTAATTAAATTCATAGCGATTGATCCTTGCTTGACTTCTTCGGCAATTTGAAAATCTATTGAATTTGTAATCAGCCTAGAGGTTATAAAGCTTATAATAATATACATAACCATATCATTCAAAGTAAATCCGTTTAAAGCAGTCTGGGAAGAACTATTATAAATTGCTCTCCATAAATAGTACATTACGGCGGTCTTTAATAATCCTCCACAAATAGACATTACAAAATTTAGTTTATAGGTCATATTACTTTGTATAACACTCTTAGAAAATGGAAAATAGATTTCGCATTGTCTTTTTAGACTAAGCATTTAGTTCACCCGCCTTGTACATATTCTTTATAATGTCTTCTATTCCCATTTCATATATATGTAAATCTTTTATCTGAACTTCATTGATTAAGCAGGCTATAATTTGTGAAACTGCAACTTTTTTATTATTAAATCTAATAATAATTTTGTTGTCCTCTATATTTAGGTTCAAATCCTGACTGTCTAATTTAAAACCGAAGCTTAGATTGCTTAATGACAGGTCGTTTTTATTGCTAAATGTTGCTTCTATTGTTGTAATATAGCCATAGTCCTTCTTAATGTTTTTTATATTACCATCATATACCTTTTTTCCACTATCTATTATGATAATTCTATCACAAAGCTCTTCAATATCTTGTAAATCATGAGTTGTTAATATAATTGTTGTTTCATATTCTTGATTTATAAATTTTATCGCTTTTCTAATTTTTTCTTTTACTACAATATCCAATCCGATAGTAGGTTCGTCCAGAAACAGCACTTTAGGATTATGAATAAGAGCAGATGCCAAATCAGCTCGCATTCGCTGACCTAGCGATAACGTTCTTACAGGATATTTAATAAAGCTGTCTAAATCCAGAACTTCTGATAAAAATTCCATTCTGGTATTATACTGATCTTCTGGTATATTATATATTTTTTTTAAAATAGTAAAGGTTTCACTTAATGGTAAATCCCACCATAGTTGAGTCCTTTGACCAAATACAACTCCTATGTGTTGGGCATTTGCAGTTCTATTTTCGTATGGAGTGATACCGTTTACTTGACACTTTCCTGATGTGGGTGTTAAAATTCCAGTCATAATTTTTATTGTAGTAGACTTTCCAGCTCCATTTGCTCCGATATAACCTACCATTTCGCCTTTGTTAATGTTAAAGCTTATATTTTCTATTGCTTTTTTAATTTCAATATCCCTTTTAAATATTCCTTTGAGCGAGCCCAAAATACCTGGCTGCCTTTTATATATACAAAACTCCTTTGATAGATTTTCTACATATATCATTACCAAATGCTCCTTATATTACCAATTTGTTTAGTTAAAAAAATATAGTTTTATTTCTCTATATATAGAGAAATAGCTTCAAAATTGAATTTTTAGAGTTGATTATCTATAAAAAGGGTACAATTTATGTACCCTTTTTATAACCTGTTTTACACATGCAATCACAATAATTTTATCAATTATGTAAATTAATTGCAACCCCAAATTATGAAATCCCTAGGAAGCTAGTCACGTATTTTGAATTCCCTTATAAACTTAATATATATAGAAAGTGACAATTTTACAATAAATCATTTCTCTCTACAACCTTAAAAATTGCTCCTCTATGCAATACAGGTTCAAGATACTCTAAGTAAAAGGATTCTAATGCCTGTGAAGCACGATTTGGATTAAATATACGATTAATAAAATCCTGTTTCCAAGTTCCTATTTTAATATTAGTATCTCTTGTAATCCACCTGTCATATATTGAATTGGAAATTTCTTTTAGACAATTTACATCCCAGTCAGCATAAACCTCATTTGGGACTACATCACCAAAAATTAACTGGCAATGATATAAAACATAAGATAGTAGTGTATCCAAATTTGTTTGTTTTGCTCTTTCAAACATAAGCTTCCAATCAATATTATTAGACTTAATAAATTCTCTTATATCTACATAAGATGAGAGCCTAGAATCTTCACCATCTAAAATATCTCTTAACGACTGAGTATGCCAATATAAATGGCTGCATAAATGTGTAAGAAAGTCTTCATTGCACATTCTGTAAACTGGTATATCGTCAATATTATCCAGTACGGCTCTTTCTAATAAATCATTTACATTAAAGGAGAAAGAATCAAAGACTGTATTTAACCTGTGGTGTACATCAATTGCAAGGGGTAACAAAATAGGTTCTCTTTCTAGTTTAATAAATTCTCCAAAATGCTGTAGTTCCTTTTCATATCCATCCAGTCTTTCTTCGCTTAAAGGTAATAGCTCGCCAGTTGTGCTGTCAAATTCACTTTGGGTATATCCTAATCCTTTTAGAATTTCAAAAGCTTTTTCTAAATCTTTTTCATGAATCAATATATCCATATCAGCGAAAGAACGTAGTCCAACATCTGCGTATGTCTTTTTTGAAAGATATACGCCTTTAAGCAAAATAACTTTAACTCCGCCCACATGCAATTTACTTAAAACTACTTTATAATTGTTAATCATAATTTTCGTTCGAGTTTTTCTAAAATTAAAATGTGACTCAAGAAGTAATTTAAAATGCTTTGGAATAATAGAGGTATCCTTCAAATTGAAATATATAAACTGAAAGATATTATGATCCATAGCATTTTTAAGTATATAATCCCAATCCATGCACTGCCACTCATCTTGAATAATATTGTTGAAGTCGCATCTGGATACTTCAATAAGAAACTTATCCTCAATCCGCATAATTTTTTCCTCCATTAAATTTACTTGAAGATAGGATATGACAATCTGATATCTTATCCTCAATCCATAAGATACCCACCGTTTACATCAATAGTACTCCCTACTATGTACGAGGAATCCTTACTGGTAAGAAATCTAATAACACTATATATTTCCTCCAGTTCGCCAACCCTGCCAATAGGGATCATTTTCAGATATTCATTCAGCTCATCCGAAGACAAAAGCTTTGTCATGCCAGTATTAATAAAGCCAGGAGCGATACAATTGACATATATATTTTGCTTAATAAACTGTTTAGCCAGTGATTTTGTTAAACCTATAATGCCGCTTTTAGAAGCACCATAACCTACACTAGAAGTAGCTTCTTTGCCTTTAATTGATGAAAAATTAACTATATGACCAATTGACTGTTCCTTCATATGCTGATAAGCTGCCATAGAGCAATTAAAAGTACCTGTTAGATTAGTCTCAATTTCTAAATGCCAATCTTCAATGCTGTAGCTGCTGATTTTTTTTCTGCTGTTTGCTCCTGCATTATTTATTAAAACGTCTATTTGCTTAAATTCTTTTTTAATTTCATTGAATACTGCTTCAACCTGCTCTTTATTACATATGTCACATATATATCCTTTAATTTTTGAGTCTGGGTATTTTTCAGTCAAATCATTAACAGTATTTGAAATTTCGTCACTATCTCTAGCGATGATTCCTATATCAAAGCCATCTCTGGCAAACCCTTCTGCTATTGCTCTGCCAATTCCTCTGTTTCCTCCAGTAATAATCGAAGTTCTTTTTAACATAAATACGCCCCTTTTTTAATATAGTTTTATATAGATTAGCAACTCTAAAGCTCAAATTAAAACTTTATTATAATTTATTTAAACGCCCTTTTTTTGTTATTTCTTCTGTATTTATGACAAGTCGCTCCCAATCAGATATATATGTATCTGATTTTTCAAAGCTATCCATTAAATTTTCCAAGTCTATTAAATCATCAGTATATAAGAATTTATTTAGAGTATATAATGCGTTAATAATAATATTTATTTTGCAGCTTTCAGCCGTAGTTTGATTTGTACATTGCACTTCTCCAAAATAATTAGTTAATATCAAGTAGTTTTTACTATACTTTTCTAGGTATTGTTTTTTAAAATCACTATGATTAATGATTTCAAAGATATTCATTAACCACTGAATTTCTTCTCTTATAATCTGATTAATTTGGTAATTTCTTTCCACATATAAGAAAAGCTCACACATTAATCTGTACCTGATAGAACTTGCTACTTTTATAGGAGTATTAATAAATTCTGCCCTGTTAAAATTGTTGCTTAATATTATAAGGTCAATTTCTTCTATAAGGTAATTTTTTTTATGTAGATTAGCGAGAACCTTTTTAAATCCTTCACTGCCTAAGATTATATAGCTTTCTCTTATAGCACAAATAGTATCATCTGAGGAATGTACCATATTAATAACCTTATTCATTGCCCCTAGGCTTCTTCGGAGGGTATTATCTCCTATTAAAATAGGATCGGATACACCCTTTATCAGTTTTAATTCCATGCTTGCTGATTCCTCATTGATACTTTGCTTACACAAAATACACAGCATTGACGGACCAATGGTTAAGACTGAAACAATTTCTTTCCAGCGTTTTTCTGTAAAGGTTTCTAATTGATACTTCCAAATTCTTCTGATTTGTTCCTCGGTAAAGAAAAATGTCTTATAATAAGAAAGACTAAATCCCTCATGTGTTAACTTATCCAGCCCATTTTTTAGTTTATTAGTAATAATTGCAGCTGGCGTAAAAACTAGTACAGCATAGTTTTTGGACATTAAAGTAAAATCAAAGTCATTGAGATTTTCTATTATATCAAGAGCATCTATAAAGTCATTATCATTTTGATATTGCTGAAATTTAATTTGTTCCTCTGAGGTAAGTGTGTTTAAATATTTATTAGCAATCATTAAATCCTCCTGAGGACTAAAGGCTTACTATTTTTGTACCATGTGCTTCGCCTTTAGTAATGTAGTCAATTAATCTATCAGGATAATTTCCATTCCCAACCCAGACATTCATTTTGACAGCAGTAATAAATGAAGCCAGACTAAGGTCAACGGATGTGTGCCCCATTTTGTTTAACTGGCAAGTTGAAATATTCTCAATCAATGCTTGCTGTGGTTGATTAAAGTTTGCATAAATTCCATCTGTGTTTGTAAGGATAATGTATTTATCTGCACCCACCAGGAAAGAAAAGTATGCTCCAATTGTATCAGAGGTAATGTCATTTGTTCTTGTAAATACATCCAAGATAAAACACATTCTTGAAGGAATAATAACAGGAATCTTTCCTTTTCCTACAGCCTTTCTTAATTCGCCTAAATCTTCTACAGGAATAAAATTACTATTTAATGCACAAATAATAAATCCTATTTGATCTACGGCTCTTAAGCATGCTGGACAAACATCTGTAATATTTAAGTTGTTTTCATCGGCGATTTTTTCAACAAGGTTATCTAAAGGTCCTCCACCAGGAAAGACTACAATACTTTCCTTTTCAGACAATTTAACTATATTATTTAATAATTCCTTTACATTGTCGATATTTTCAAATAGACTGCCTCCCATTTTAATGAAGGTATCTATTCCAAAGGGCACAAATCCTTTCCCATTATAAATCTCTCTTGAAATCATATGATAATTCCTTCTTTCAAAATAATATCTTGCCTTTTCAGCTTCACATTTATATTCATAACGTCAAAGTATTCAAAAAAGCTATCAATAAACTTTGGATGCTTTAGCAGGAATTCTTTAAGGCGAACTGAATATTCATCGGACTCATAAAACTCGTAATACATTTTTAACTGCAATTCTTTCATTCGCTGAGATGATATAAACTTATGGTTGTAGCATAAGGAACCTCTATCATACTTACTAAGATCCGTTTCAAATTGATATTCCTCCTTCTGCATGTTCTCCCTTAATACAGTACCATAATGGGGGGTGAATATTCCTATGTTAACCTGCAACCCGCAATAGCTGTTAAACAGATTCTGACCATCAAGAATCAAATCTTCTGTTTCCCATGGGAAACCAATTATATAATACATATTATTGATTATTCCGCAATCATATGACATTTTCAGTACTTCTTGAGCCTTTTCAATTTCTAGCAGTGTGTTTTTTGTTCCATTGCTTTTATTCATCCTCTCTAAAGAGACATTACTGGCGGACTCAACACCATAACAAACCTTAAAGCACCCAGCGGCTTTCATTGCTTTAAGAAGCTCCTCGTTTACTGTTACGATGTTACTCATACAGTACCATGACACATCTAAATTACGCTTAATAATTTCGTTGCAGAATTCGTATGCCTTACGATGATTTCCAGTGAAGTTAAGGTCAAAAACATAATATAAGCTTGTATTATAGGTGTTTTTGCAATTTTCCATATAATCAACTACTTTAGTTACATCCCTATAGGATGGATAGCTAAGTAATCCAGGAGTATCACAAAATTCGCATCTTCCAGCACATCCTCTTGAATATTCAACCAGTGCATAACGGGGTTTTTTACTAATAGGCGGATAGGAGATACCAACATACTCAAGATGCATTAATTTTTCATCGATTTTCATTATAGAATTTTTATCTAAATCCTTAAGCCTGCAATGAGGTTCTGTGCTTTCAATATTTCCTGTACTGCTATTTAGATATACAATGCCTTTCACACTGCTTAAAGGCTGATTATCTTCAATGGCTTGTACTAACTCGAGGATAGTTTGTTCACCTTCACCTATCATATAAATATCAAAAGGATATTTAAGCTGATTGGAATCAAAGGAAGGATGTCTGCCGCCTGCTGTAATTATTATTGAAGGCTCTCTTTTTTTTAGCATTTCGGCAATGTGCTTGCTATAAGGATACTGGGCAGTCATTATAGAAAAACATACCATATCTGGTTTGAATTCTAATATTTCTTCAACAAATTGTTCATCACTGATATTTGTAAAACTGCCATCATCTAATTGTGTTATAGGTGTAAACAGCTCTGTTGCATTTTTTTCTCTTTCAGCCGCACCCAGCACTTGAAGCAACCCAGTAGGTTGACCATACATATGCTGTAACTTAGAATCAATTTGCATTTTTTGAGCATATACTCCTGCTATTCTCATTTGTTTCTCTCCTCGCTAAAACAATTTATTATTGGTTTTCAGGCACTAACAGAGTTTTATTAAAACCTACTTTTTAATTACCTCTAATTCAAAATTTATTTCAGTAAAGATGTTATTGAAGAAAAAATTAAAAAAACGTTTGAAGGGCAGTATTTTAATAAAATAATCTTCTATCCTGAATCTTTTAATTTTGTGATTTCTAGTTAATCTGCATTTGATAATCTTAAACCTTGCATGAGTGTAATAATTATACTTATTTTCCGGGCTAAAATAATCAAAGGTTCTCTCGGTAAAGAACCTGCGATGAGTGGGATCCCTAAATGCACCCTCATATTTGTAATATGGTACATTTACATATATTAAAGCTTTGTTTTTACATATCCTATATAATTCCTCCATTAGAGGAACAAAGTTATATATATGCTCTAATATATGATCACAGACTATCTCATCTATAGAATTATCTTCGAATGGTAATTTGCTATCTTCAAGAGTAGTAACTAAATCCACACCTTCTAAGTTTATCATATCGATATTTATATAGTTTTCCAATATATTATTACCACACCCAAGGTTTAGTTTGTTAATACCTCCTTTGGAAATATATTTTTTGTTAATACAGTCTTTAATCTCGCAAGTAGATGTATTCATAACTCACCACCAAGTCATTGTTATATATTTCATTTTATTATTAATTTTGCATAATCTCAAGCATTTCCTCAAAAAAATTAATATTTATACATAAAATTAGATAATTAAAATTACTTTATATATCTGGCATTTACAGTGCGAACAAAATAATATCTTTGTGTTAATCTTATTTGTCGTTTTTATAGATTTCTTTAATGAGGATTGATATATTTTGACATTCTATTTATATCCTGCGTAGTGAATTGCTTCTTAGTAAAAAAGTGTAAGTGGTAGTATTTTCAATGCAAGAACCATAGAAAAGTGTCAAAACTATAATTAAAGGAATAAACCATAAAATCAAATCAGTATTTTTAAAACAGTTTTTGAAAATGAAAGGAGATATAAAGAAATGAAGTTTAGAAAAGTGGTATACTTGCTATTAACAATATTCTTATTTTCATCAGTGGGCGTATTTGCATTAGTAGGTGAAAACAGTACACAAACCGTACAAAAAGATAGCTTAGTAAATCGAAATGTACAAGAAAGCTGTTCTTTAAATAATATAAAATTCAGAAATTTTATCAGATATAAAGGTGAAAAACACAAAGAGCATGTTAAAGGGGCTTTAAACAGTCTTGTTAAAGAAGGCAGGCTCAGTGAGGTTAAGGCTGAAAAAATAATGAAATATTTAGCTGACAGAGATAGTGCTATGGAAGGTATGCCAAAAGAGAACTGCAAAGAGTTGAAAGCAGGGAAAAAAGCGGGCTTGTTTTGTGAACTGATCGAAAAGGAAATCATAACTGTAGAAGAAGCAGACATGATAAAAACAAGGCTTTCGGAACTCAGAGAAAAAAGGTTAAAGGAAAGTCTTGAAGATTTAACTAAAAAAGGTATTATTACAGATAAAGATGCAGAGGCGGTTAAGAACTATCTGGTTAAGCTTAGAAACGAAAAATCAGAAAAATTTAAACAGCTCGAAAAACTATCTCCACAAGAACGTAATGCATATTTCAAGAGCTATAGAAAAGAAAAAGCCAACATATTTGAAAACATGGTTAAGGATGGAATACTAACAAGGACTCAGGCAGAAGAATTGAAAAAAGCTATATCGGGACAATAAATTATAAGCCTCTGTACATTGCAGGGGCTTATAATTTATTATTTTATATTTTTTAGGGGAAATTACATAAATATCCTTGACTTATCTGATTAAGAGAAGTATTATTTAGTTAAGCATATACTTAACAGAAAAGAGGTGGCTGATGGAGCGCATAGCACAGATATTTAAGGCATTGGGGGATGAAACCAGACTAAAAATACTTTTAATGGTTTCAAAGAGAAGAATTTGTGCAAAAGGTATTTCTAAGCATTTGGCTATTTCCGAGGCGGCAGTGTCTCAGCATATCAGCATACTTAAATCAGCGGGCATAATTACAGGAAGAAAATTGGGGTACTTTGTACACTATGATTTGCAGGAAGCAGTTTTAATAGAAATTACGGATTTTCTTGATAATATGTATAATCGAAAGGATTCGTATAGCTGCAAGCTGGAAGTAGATATACCCGACGATTGCAAGGTAATATGTAAAGGAAAAAAATGCTGTGAAAATAAAGGGAAATGAAAGGAGCAGGATTATGAAAATATGTATTCCGGTAAAGGAAAATAAAGGGTTGGACAGTATTGTATATAACCATTTTGGAACAGCACCATTCTTTTTAGTTTTTGATATGGCAGATGACAAAATAAAGGTTATAGAAAATGGGGATCTACACCATGCCCATGGAATGTGTCAACCGCTAAAGGCTCTGGGAGGGGAAGCAGTTGATGCTATTTTAGTTGGCGGTATTGGAGCAGGAGCCTTGATAAAATTAAATAACCAGGGAATTAAGGTATACAAGGCGGCAGAACAAACAGCTTCAGGGAACATAAAGCTGTTAAAACAAAACGCTTTAGAACAATTTTCTGTTAATAATAGCTGCAATCATCATGATTGTAGTCATTAGCCCATAGATAAATGTCCTATATCCCAGATATAGGACATTTATCTATGGAGAAACAACTACCAAATTAAAACTTAGTTTACTTAGGGGGTACATAGCTTGAGTAGTATAATTATTTATATTATTATGATTGTATTATTAATGATTTCTTATTTTAAAGACAAGAAGAAAACAAAGCAGGCTTTGAAAAAAGCATGGAAATCCTTTGATAATATTTTGCCTCAGATTATAGGGGTGTTAATGCTTGTTGGGATACTGCTTGCAGTTTTTGATGCACAGCTTATCTCAAAGTTAATCGGAAATGAATCCGGCTGGATAGGAGTTATTATTGGGGCAGTTATAGGTGCTATAACTCTTATACCCGGTTTTGTAGCATTTCCAACAGCAGCAATGCTGTTAGGCGCAGGAGCTGGTTACATGCAAATTGGCGCATTTGTATCAACTCTTATGATGGTAGGCGTAATAACTGCACCTGTAGAAATAAAGTATTTCGGGAAAAGGCTTACTATTTTAAGAAATACCTTGGCTTTTGTATTTTCATTTGCAGTGGCTTATATAATTGGAAAGGTGGTAGGTAAGGTATGAAGCAAATTAAGCGATATAGCTTTTCTTTAATCATAATTACAGTTATAGCAATTATGATTCTGATTAATAAGGAAACAGGGATAAAAGCCTTGAAAATCACTGGAAACAGCTTTAAAGAAATGCTTTCTGTTATACCACCTGTATTTGTACTTTTGGGACTGCTGGACGTATGGGTTCCTAAAGAAACTATGATGAAGTATATGGGCGAGCAATCAGGACTTAAAGGAATTATTCTAGCTTTTATCTTAGGATCTGCGGCAGCAGGTCCGCTTTATGGGGCATTTCCAGTAGCGGCGGTGTTTATGAAAAAGGGTGTCAAATTCAGCAATATATTAATTTTTATTGGGGCATGGTCTACGACCAAGATTCCTATGTTTGTATTTGAGATCACTTCTCTAGGTACTAAATTTGCTGTTACTAGGCTGCTGATTGACATACCGGGAATAATCATAATAGCGAACATTTTATCTTATCTTACTTCAAAAGCACAGGTCAAAACCATATATCAAAATGCACAGTCTATGACATAAAAAATTGTACAAAAGCATTCACACAATACAAACTTGTACATACCATGTTATTGGGAAAAGAAAAAACCCAATAAAAATCAGGAGGTATATTTATGGCAGGATTATTTGGATTAGGCGGCGCAGGATGTGGCTGTGCACCAGCAGCTCCAGTAGCAGGTGCTTGTGCACCAGTAGCAGGAGCAGGTGCTTTTGGCGGTTTATTCTCAAACTGCGGCTTCTTATTACTTCTGTTACTATTCATACTATTAGCAGCAGGTCCATCATGGGGTATGGACAATAGGTACTTCTTCATAATAATACTGGCTATCATAGCATTTGGTGGCTTTGGAAGAACATTCGGCTTTGGCATTTAATGGCATAGTATACTAAAGATATAATTAAATAAAATGCGGCAGGTTCACTCTTATAAAAGGGTGAACCTTCTGCATTTTATAATAAGAACAAAGGGTATTAACTAAATAGTGTCGAATATATTTATGTAGGATTAAACAAAGGTTGTGATAACTTGCACAAAACTATTAGAACTGTATTGATAAGTATTTCAGTGATATTAATGGCAGCAGGAATTATGAGGGGAGAAATGAAAGAGGTACTTATTAAGGCAATAAATATATGCTTGGAGTGTATAGGTATTGGTTAAGAATAAAAGAATAATAACACAATTATTTTCAACTTTGCTGGCTAACAGCTATATAAAAGGATTTCTTGATGGTACAATATACGGCGGTTCATTGAAAAGGATTTGCTTTCCAGGGCTCAATTGCTACTCATGCCCAGGTGCTCTTGGGGCTTGTCCCATAGGTTCCCTTCAATCAATTGCTACGGGAATAAAGTTTCAAATTTCCCTGTATGTAATAGGCTTTTTAATGCTGGTTGGAACCTTGACAGGTCGTCTGGTATGCGGATATCTTTGCCCCTTTGGTTTTTTTCAGGAGCTGATATATAAGATACCCAGCAGGAAAATAAGAATAGCCAAAGTGTTCAGCTATTTGAAATATATTATCCTTATAGTATTTGTAATATTACTGCCAGCTCTGATTATGAATAAGCATGGCTTTGGCACACAGTATTTCTGCAAATACATATGCCCCGCTGGAACTCTTCAGGCAGGCATACCTCATGCCTTATTAAATGGAGCTATAAGAGAAGCTTTGGGCTGGCTGTTCGGATGGAAGCTTTTGGTTTTAGCTGTGATTGTTATATTAGCAGTAATGTCAAAGAGACCTTTTTGCAGAGTTATATGTCCATTAGGTGCAATATATTCATTGTTCAATCCAATCAGCTTTTTTAAGCTTAAAGTAGATAAGCACAGATGTTCAAAATGCGGAAGGTGTAAAAGCAAATGTCCTGTTGATATCAGTATATATGAAAATTCCAACAATATGGAATGTATAAGATGTAATGAATGTATGAAGATATGTCCTACAAAAGCAATAAGGAGGTAAGGTTGAAAGAAATTAGAAATATATGTGAAAGGGGTGCCGA
Organism: uncultured Clostridia bacterium; assembly: GCA_937930535.1. Lineage (GTDB taxonomy): Bacteria > Bacillota > Clostridia > Lutisporales > Lutisporaceae > CALGKJ01. The sequence goes on along the minus strand of CALGKJ010000220.1, from coordinate 3,908 downwards.
GTCCATGCAATTTCTTACATTACGTTTTGTGCAGAATACAGGGCATGGACATAAATATGAGAAAATTAATTTGTTTCTTATTAATGGCTGGGATGCTTATTAGCGCGCCTGGATGCTCCAGAGATAGATTCGCAGAAAATAAACAACAGCAACCAACACAACAGCCTGCTTCTAAAATAGAGGAAGCTGCTGTTGATAAGCTTCCTGACTTTGAAAGCTATGATTTATACGGAAATAAAATAACGCAGGATGTATTTAAAGACAGCAAGCTTACAATTGTAACCTTGTGGGGAACCTTCTGACCCTCCTGTGTAGATGAAATTTCTGCGTTGCAGAAAATAGAAGAAGAATACAAGGAAAAGGGGGTAAGAGTTATTGGGCTGGTAGTTAAAGAAGACAAGGATGCAGCTAAGCAGCTTTTAGCCGATATGGGAGCTAGTTATACAAACATAGTTATAAATGACACACTCAATAGTTATCTTAAGAAATTCACCTATGTTCCAACTACCATGTTTATAGATTCCAAAGGAGAGTTTGAAAGAAAATATATAGTTGGAAGCAAGACCTACGAAGGTTTTGAAAATCTCATAAAGCCACTTTTGCAATAACAGTAAAGTGCTAAATGTATAAGCTTATTTATGAAGCTGCACATTTAGCACTTTTTATTTGTATAAGACCATAGTTTTCCATTAATATATAAATCGCAATAAATGCGTTATATTATCGTAAATATGATGTGCGATTTATATTTGATAAAAAGCAAACGAAAGCGTTTAATCAATGTAAATTATTTATTGCTTTCTATATAGTTGCAGCATGTGCTTATGTCAAATATAAACGGCATAGTTATATTTAAATGTAATGTACTTAGTGTCGTTTGTGTAGTAAGATGGAGATAGGAATTTACCTATCTCTATTTTTTTAAGTTTATGTATAAATATGATATTAAATTTGCTAAAATATGATATGTTTATTTTTATAATAATAAGGTTAAGCTTCCTGGGGCATTTGCAAAGCTTGCTTTATATTCATTGATTTCCAATGTAAAATTTGGCTAATCGACTTTATATACATGTTAGGAGGAAATAAACTTGACTAATATCATCCCTAAAAGAATCCTTCAATTAAAAGAACTGCAAGAAATAATCCAGTATGAATTTAAAAACATAAATATACTAAATACAGCATTAACTCACAGTTCCTATGCCGGAAGCAAGACTGAGATGCTGGAACACAATGAGAGACTGGAGTTTATTGGCGATTCTATATTAAATATGACAATAAGCTTACACTTATATAAAAAATGTGCAGATGTTCCAGAAGGGCAGTTAACCAGAATGAGAGCTTCAATAGTATGTGAGCAATCCCTGCATAATGCAGCAAAAAAAATCAAGCTGGGTGACTATTTGCTGTTAAGCAGAGGGGAAGAGAATACTGGAGGAAGAACCCGGGCTTCGATTTTGGCAGATGCATTTGAGGCACTGGTGGCGGCGATTTTTCTTGATGGTGGAATAAATAAAGCAAAAAATTTTGTAGTCACTTTTTTAGGTGAAATTATTACCAACTCAATTGAAAATAAATTAATAAATGATTATAAATCATTTCTTCAGGAATATATTCAAAAGAGCAACAGAGGAAAGCTTATTTATGAAACAACAGGAGAAGAAGGACCAGATCACAGCAAAACCTTCACAGTAGCACTTTATATAGATGATGCCTTGATAGGAAATGGATCTGGAAGAAGTAAAAAGGATGCACAGCAATCAGCCGCAAAGAATGCTATAGAAGGGTTAAATATAGTTTATGAGTAAACAGCACTATATAATCCCGATATTTGTACCTCACAGAGGTTGTCCTCATGATTGCGTGTTTTGCAACCAAAAAAAGATAACGGGGCAGCTGAAAGATACTACAGATGTTGAGGTGGAAGAAAAAATAAATACCTATCTAAACACCATAGACAAAGATAACTCAGTAATTGAAGTTGCGTTTTACGGAGGGAGCTTTACTGCTATCCCTCTTTCTGATCAGGCAAGACTTTTAAGTGCAGCATACAAATATGTGCAATCAGGACTAATACATAATATTAGAGTATCAACCAGACCGGATTGTATAAATGAGGACATACTTAATAATCTTAAGCGGTATGGAGTTACTATTGTGGAGCTTGGTGTACAATCCATGGATGAGGATGTACTGTTAAAAAGCAGAAGGGGGCATACTAGGGAAGCTGTGATAAACGCAGTAAAGCTGCTTAAGGAATTTAACTTTATTGTTGGAGTTCAGCAAATGGTGGGATTGCCGTCGGATACCCCTTCAAAGAGTATTAACACCACAAAACAGCTTATAGCTTTAAAGCCTGATATTGCCAGAATTTATCCTGCGCTGGTTATTAGCAATACATACATGGAAGAAATGTTCCTTAGAAATGAGTATACACCTTTAGAACTGAAAGAAGCTGTTGAGATATGTAAAGATATCATGATTTTGTTTGAAAAGAATGAAATTGATGTAATAAGAATAGGCTTGCAGCCCACAGAGAACATCATAATGGGCAGGGATGTTATTGCAGGTCCTTTTCATCCATCAATGAGGCAATTGGTAGAGTCTTTGGTATACAGAGATATGTTGGAATATCTAATAAATGATATGAAATGCATCAGAGACAGCATTGAAATAATAGTTAACCCGAGAGATATGTCAGACTTACTTGGGCAAAAAAAAGAAAATATAAAATACCTTAATGGTAAATATAAATTCAATAAAATCAGCGTCGTCCAAAGGGAAGATATCGAAATGTGTTCTATTGTAGTACAAGATGTCGAAAAAAGCAGAAAAATGTCTAAAAAATATTACTATAACATTTTAAAATAAAGAAGGAATTATACAAAATTCATAGAATATATATAAAATGTAATAGTTAATTAACAGGGGGGGATAAAAATGGAAGTACTAAAGGTATCAGCTAGTTCACAACCAAAATCAGTAGCAGGTGCACTTGCAGCAGTCCTGAGAGACAGAAGTACAGCAGAGGTTCAAGCAGTAGGCGCAGGTGCAGTAAATCAAGCAGTTAAGGCGATAGCAATTACAAGAGGGTTTGTAGCACCTAACGGTATAGACCTTGTAGTTGTACCTGCATTCTCAGAAATTGAGATTGATGGTGAAAATAGAACAGCAATAAAATTTATTGTAGAACCTAGATAAAAATGTTGGGATAGGAGTCAATCCATCGCCCAACAGAACCAGTTTTTACAATATGAAAATACTGTACTAAGACTTATTTTAAGACTTACTGTACAGTATTTTTACTTTTTTGATGAAGCAGGGATGAATTAAACGGTAGCTATGCGTAAGTTTTTATTAATATATGAGAGATTATCAACTGGAAAAATTTAATTTTGAAGTTTTTTTCTATAGTAGAAATTATACAAGTAAATATGTTAAAATAAATATTTAGGATGGCATGATAATAAAATGGCATATAATGTCTGTTATTGTGTTTTTTATATTAGATTATTTATACAGGAGTGGACGGATTTGTATTTAAAACAATTGGAGATACATGGATTTAAGTCTTTTGCAGAAAAAATCGAGCTTAACTTCGCAGATGAAATCAATGCAGTAGTTGGACCCAATGGAAGCGGCAAAAGCAATATTTCCGATGCCATAAGGTGGGTGTTGGGAGAACAAAGTGCAAAAACACTACGTGGAAGCAAGATGGAGGACATAATTTTTGCAGGAAGCGAAAAGAAAAAGGCACTTGGTTTTGCGGAGGTGTCTCTTTGTATTGATAATAGTGACAAAAAAATACCTGTAGATTTTACAGAGATAAACGTAATGAGAAGAATCTATCGTTCAGGCGAAAGCGAATACTATATAAACAAGACTCATTGCAGACTTAAAGATAT
>CALGKJ010000219.1 GCA_937930535.1 uncultured Clostridia bacterium | reverse complement strand
CCGGGTTTATTTAAAGTACTCTTTTCTTCATAACCTACCTTAGCCCTATAGGTTCTATCCAGCCTGATGAAATCATCAATCATTTTTCCTTTTCCATCTTTTGTTCCTGGGTAAAATTTTACATGGGATGTAAATGTATAGGTTTTACCTGGAATGAGTTCGTCGACGGCAGGGTCAAGTAATGTCGTACTTCCCTTTAGGGATACATCAATTTTATTTCGGAATACATTGCTTTTATCATCAAAGGGATAATTATACGATGCATTTCTCAGGTTAGGAAACATAGGTGGATCCAAGCTTAGCAAGATAGTTGCACTGTCATCTGTGGTTATTTTATTATCATCTGGATGGCAGTTTCTGTCGTTAGTGATTTTTACATCAATTTTTATATATGAAACCTCATTATTATCTATTTTATCTTTAGTATCAAATTCATACTCCATATATTCGATTTCACCACTGGGCAGTGGAATACTTTTATATGAACCATCTACTGTAGGATTACCTTCACGCCAGCCAGTTTTATCCTGTGCATTATAGCAAAGCTTAAAGTCTGCTGTTACGTTTGATTTTGTTGCTTCTCCATTAGGGCGTGGATTATTATAAATATATGCCCTAGCCACATATTTTTTTAGCTTGTCTATATAGCCATTAAAGCCTTTTGAATCAGGAATATCTTTAATTGCTATGCTCTTCAAAGCTCCAGTAGCAGGATCTTTTTCATATACTTCTATATTAGTTTTCTTTGGTTCACTGTCAGGAGGGATAGGGAATTTTGGTGAAGCCACTGTAAGGTTGGGAAGAGGGTTGTCAATTTTAAGATTAATAGTTGAAGCATCGTCATTGTCTGACCATAAGTTATCATCTGGATAACTTCTTACTTCACCAGTTACCTCGTTTTTTTCTTTCCCAGCTAATTCAACATGAAATTTCATAGTGGTTACTGTTTCACCATTCTGCTGTAAAGGAATTTTATACTGCCATTCATATGTCTGTACTTTCTTTGCTTCCATTGAATTATTTCCAAATTCTATTCCGTTGAACAGTTTACCATTAAAAGGCTTTTTATCTAAATCATTCTTGTTATATGGTACACTACTGTCATCTACCCCACCATTATCAATAATAAATTCTGGTGTATTCTTTCCATTAAATTCTATTCTTCTTGTTACTCTTATAGGTGAATACGTGTTTCTAGGTGCATTTGGATGATCATTTTCATATAAAACAAAAGCTCTAAATAAGTATGTTTTTCCAGCTACTAGTGTCGCATTAAACTCCCCTTCTTTTACTTCTGGGGTTACAATATTCTTTTCTATAACTTCTCCTTTAGCATTGTATTCATATACCTCTATGCAATTTCTAATTTTTTGTCCATGTGTAAATACACCAATGTTTTTTTGACTACCATCGCTATTCGTAATTTTAACAGGACTCGCAACTTTTAGGTTTGTCTCCTCTGGTGCAACTAGTGCAGGGATATCTAATGTCATATAATAGTAGGTGCCTCCAGATTTATGAACACCTGTAATGAAGCCTGAGGAATAGTCTGTTGCTACTGCCCCGATAACAAAATATTCGGTAAGGACTCTGGCCATAGCTACCTTTGGTGTATCTCTAGGATATTTCTTACTAGCATTTACTAAATCATTTTTTAAATCCCCATTAGGACCATCAGTTATTATCATATCTAGCTTATAAGCATCGATAAATCTAACCATATTCGCTACACCAATACTGCTATCAGGGTGGTTATAATATTGGTGTATTTGTAAACCGAACCATTTAGAGGGATTTTTCTGCCATTCTCTTTCATATGCTTGTCTACCGGAAGGTGGATAATCAGCAGGAAAAAACGGATTTGTTATTGTCTGAAAACCACTACCATACCCCAGAAAACGCCATTCGCCCCGCTTTACGCCATACTTATCAAAAAACTCATTGATATAATGACCACTTCCAGCTGGATGTACTGTTCTAGTTTCGGCAAAGCCTGTTGATTTTCTATCTTTGAAATTTGGGAATCCGTGTGCTTTATTTCTATCAATATAATATTGAATGCTAGTGTTAGTCCCTCCGATAGTACTAGTTTCATTATTTTTAATTTTTCTCATAATACTAAAATCATATTTTTGCAAGCCATCCCCAGTATCTATATAGGGTAGAAAGGGGGCATGTCCATAATGTGGAAACCCGCCTTCCTTACGATTTTTCATATCGTTTTTAATGTTGGCATAATAAATTGTTTGCTTTGCATTTGGATATCCTGGAAGATTAGTTACACCTACTTCCTTGTAATAAAATAATTCTTTTAACTCTTCTTTAGTTTTATCTGGCCAAAATTTGTTTTTTTCGGTCATGCAGAATGGATCAATAACTGGTGCTAGAGTTACTAATGACTCTGCATTGACCGTTAATATTTCTAGAGTACCAATAAAATTGTGTGAAGTGATTATATACAATAAGATAATCAATAAAGATATGAATCTCTTTAGTAATTTCAAAATATCCCTCCTTATCATTTTTAATATTATATATAAATAGCCACATTTTATAATAAAGTTTATATATTATTTTTATTTCAATATAAACTAAATGTTCTATAAATTATAATGAAATAAAAAATAGATTGCATAATTGTGCAATCTATTTTTTATTTAGTTTATTTCGGAGTTACACTGTTTACAGTTCCACCAATTGGGCTAATATATATTCCAGTGGTTCTGCAAATTACCTCTCTATTATCAAATTTATAAACTTTATCTATCTGTCTTCCATCATTAAAACAACTATCCATAAGTTTATAAACTTCTTCATATTTAGTTGGGAAGTATTGTTTTAAGATCTCTTTTGTATACTTTGCAACTGCAACAACATATTCGTTGTCTTTGTACTCTGGTATAGGCCATACTAAAGCAGTAATCAATACTTCATAGTCGTGAGCAGTTGTAGAAACTACTGATAGCCAAGCATCTCCTATATTATCAATTTTACTTTGCGGGTTAAATGCCAGTATTGACAAATCATTATTTTCAATTTTAATAAATACAGAATCTTTGTGCACTGCAGTTGCAAGAGATTTTATATTTGCAACTACACCTTCTGGTGTTTTACCCTTCTCGAGAGGTGTAAACCCTGTAATAGTTCCTATTGATGTTGTACTTCCAGCTGTACCACCATTTGCAGTAGTAATATCAATCCTATGCACCTTATTAACATAGTTATATTCAACCTTTGCTCCTAAGTTCTCTGATACAAATCTAAGTGGTACAAAGGTTCTTCCATCTTTTAGTACTACATAGGTATCAAAGGTGACTGTTTGACCGTTAACAAGAGCTTTGTTACTGATTAGTGTTAATACTATTGTTGTTTCATTTCCAGTAATAGTGGCTTGTCTTTTCTCCTGGTTCCATTCTACTTTATAGCCTAAGCTTTCTGCAATAAACCTTATAGGAACTTGGCATCTATTATTATTATCAATGAAGGGTTGTGCATCTGGGAAGGTAATTTGCTTACTATTTACATAAACTTGTATAGTGTTGGTTGGAACATCTGCCATGGCTATTGTGGTAAGTATAGTAGTGATAAGTATAATCACTAGAATGATGGATATACTTCTGCTTTTTTTCATTTATTTTTCCTCCTTATTTATCAGTCTGAGATTGAATCTTTAATAAAACATCCTTTGTAAGTATTAAATCTTGAGCTACAAGTACATAAATATATACTTAATTTGCATAACATATATATAATGATAAATATTGCTAATGCTCCAATATTATTATAACATATGCCGAAATGAAAGTAAGTAATAACTTACTTCTTACTGTAATGTGAATCTTTAAACTTTAATTAGTACTGAATTAAAAGCCCTATTCAGCCCTTAATACCAAACTTTTAACTCCATTCTGGAGCATACACAAAATTTGTAACACTATCGCTAAATTTGATTTTATGTGGTACTTTTCATACCCTGTTATTTTCAAAAAAGGCATTGTATTATTATTAAACAGTTTTTTATTTACACCTATCCTTTATATATCTTTCTTGCAGCTTAATCAGTTCATATAATTCATCAAAGCTACATTTTCATCTACTACTTCATCAATAATAAAATGTCCGCTTCTTTCCTTAGTCTCATAAATTTTCCATATATTATTTTCTTTATAACATCCTATAACAAATTGCTCATCTGTTAAACTATCCACCACAACGATGTATTCGCCAAAATCACTATTCTCATTTTTCATTCTATCTAGGAACTCTTGCTTCGTCATATCACTTCCTCCGCATTCGATGAGTTTATGTAAACTGAATTACACTTTAGATTTTTGGATTATTAATATATAATCAATTTTTACTTAGACAAATTATCATTTTGCTACCTTATTGTATTCATCAGCAATTTCTAATAGCTGTAATCCAAGTTTTGAATTGAAGTCCCACGAATCAACAATTGTTCTTGGGTAATTGGGGATAAAAGTATTAACCTTCATAACTAATTTCATTTTCTCTAACTCAATACATATCTGTTCTAACTGTCCAATTGTTCCATTTATTCCTACCCCTTTTTTATGGGCGTCTACTTCTTTTTTTATATCAACTAAAGCATCGTCAATCAATTTTATTAATCTCTGTTGTCTATTGATTAAGGCTCTATTAATTTGTTCAGGTTGTTTATGTACCATTGTTCTACACCTCCAGAGTATTGTGAACCAAAATTAAATTGTGGGGCTGATTTTCCTTTTATTAAAGTTGTTCCAGGCTCAATCTTCCACTGCTTTATACCTGTAACTTCATTCCATTCCCATGATAGAGCTGCACCGTTCCTTGTTGATAGCGGCTGGAAAGATTCAAACAGGTATCTTCCTTTAGGTTCTGCTTTAACACCAAAGTCATGGAATCTAATCCCGTATGTACTTTCTCCCGCAGTATCCATATATATAGTTTTTACATCAAACGATTCCAAAATCTTCTTTCGGAATTTTCTATGCACATTTTGAGATTTTAAATATTCTGATGCTTGCTTAACTCCAGCATATGGTTCTAATTGATTAATTCCCGATTTAAGACTACTTCCCCCCTCAATAACCTCATCAGCTATCTTAGGAATATCTACTTCGTCTATCTTACCTATAATACTATCCGACTTAGAAACTACTCCACCAATATTGTCCGCTGCTTTTGCTGTATCATCAATTTTGTCTATTACCTTTGCGGCATCTCCAATATTGTCTGCTATATCACTCTTGCTTAATATCTTCGCCTTACCGACTTTTGCCAGCTTATCTAATCCTTTTCCTCCTAGGAAGTCCCCTGCGGCGTATCCTATACAGTATGCTGCACCTTTTTCTTCAAAGGTATCTGATATCTGCTGTGATATTCCTTCGACTATAAGAATAGGATTTTTTAAGATTGTGCCTATTGCTGTATTAGTGCCGTTGAATATTTCATTTGCCCATCTCGGCTTTACATTAAATGGGTATTTGACAGCTAGTACTACTGCTGAAGCTGCATATGATATTATCCCCTTTGCCAGAACTACAATCCCTTTAACAAGATCCCATAATGCATTAAATGCTCCGCCAATCAAATCCCCTACTACTTTTATATCAGCTTTAAAGTCTGTCCTAAATATCTCCCACGAATTTGAATACTTATAATACAGCTTTCCTGCCCTTGCTTCGAATTCATCATCCTTGTTTTCAAAAGGTATAATTTTTCTTTTATATATACTGTTTAATGCTTCTATATGAACATTTAATTTCCTTCCATATCTGGGGAATAAATCACGCCATATTTCTTCCAATTTTCTGTAGTTTTGTTCCTCCCTATATTTTTCTTCCTCACTTTTTCCGAAGCTGCTTAAATACGATAGTACATTTCTTCCATGATTCATAGCTAATAAGTATATACTTTGACAAGCAGCTATTATTGAACCCTTATTAAAGTATATATCATTTCTGTCTACTCTAACAAATCTATTTGGGTAAATTGGTTTTATTATAGCCTGCATTTCGTTTGTATAGCTTGTTAATATGGTATCTAAGTCATCCAATTCTGTATAGCACTTATTAAGCTCTTTAATATATCCATAGTAGAGCTTCTTAAGCTTTTCTATAGATTTTGCCCTATTATCTTCAAGTACTCTTATAACATTTGCTGCCGCTCGTTCCATTTCCTTCAATGCTGACTTATATTTTCTGGTTTCTCTTATTATCTCTTCAATTATAGAAAAGTTTATCTTTAAATCCCTTTTCAATTTATATCACCCTTCTATCCCTATGAAAAATTATATGAGTTTAATTCGCTTATAAGCCTGCTGCACTCCGTTTTCATATTAGCTATAATACCGCTTACCTCTTCTCTAGCATCTGCATTTTCAAAATCCATGTCATTAAAGTTTCTCTGTATTTCCTTAATCACAGTATCTATATCATTTATGCACCTATTTATAAATCGCCTTGCTTCATATGCCGAACATCTGCTTGCCATAGCTTGTCCTCCCTATTTTTTCACATCAATCTTTTTTGCCAAGGCTTTATCTGCTTCTTCAAAGGCCTCTACTGCACTTTTTGTTGCTTTATACAGCATATCCGCCTTTTTCAACAGCCTTGGGGCTGATGTATCAGCCATA
>CALGKJ010000218.1 GCA_937930535.1 uncultured Clostridia bacterium | reverse complement strand
TCTTCTATGGTGTTATAAGAGCATCCCACCTCAACTAACATGGAATAATCAGTAAAATATTGATTATAATACTTGCCGCTTTTTCTATCTATTCTCAAAAATAATCCCGGATATAGAGTATCCATTTTTTTCTTTATATATACTGCAAACTTTTCAAGATCTGAATAATTTTCATTTGCCATTCCTATTACAAGCATTACTCTTGCCGCATTCTTATTATTAATTTTTACAGTATAATCGTTCTTAAGCTTTTTTTTCACATCCTCAGCCAAATCAATACTAAAGCCGTCTCTATGTATGTCTAATAGTACCTTAAGGGATTTTTGCTTATTTAACTGCGCCTTTACTGTAGCCAGAGAATTATTATAGGAATACGCATAGGACTCTGTGTCATGGTAGGTCTTATCATGTATAACCTTGTACTTGTATTTTTTCTCTAAAGTTTCAGCTACTATTTTGCCTACTGATACCACGTTATATCTTTCATCTACAGAATGAAAATTGCCTATTGTTTCAGGCATATAAGACTCAGAGGTGTGTGAATGGTATAATAAAACCAAAGGGTCTTTTTTTGCCACTTCTATTTTATCTGGGTTTTTTATATTTTCCTCAAGAATATCTATTTGTGGGACATTATTTTGGCGTTCTGCCTCCTCCGCATAATATTCGTCCTGCTCACTGAAGTATATTGTCCCCTCGGGTGCATCTTCAAAGTTGGTTATATTAGGTATATTATTCGGGTCTTTTCCAATTAAAGCCGCCTCTTTCGTGTTTTTATTCTGGTTAAAGGCAGTAAAGACAAACCTGAAGTATGTCAGTGGATTTGTTAAATCCACACCAGCTTTAGAGACCATGGCTTTTACTGCAGCTTCTATTATTCCGGGCATTTTAGTTTCATAATGACTTTCATATTCTATCTTAATAGCAGGAATAATGCTGTTTACTATATGTACAAAAAAATTATCTGCAAAATCCTCGGCTTTAAAACTTTTATCAGAAATATTATTAAAAACCGTTTCAGCAGTATCCTCTGCTTGGGCATCCATATTTAAATTTAGCCTGTTGAATAAAATGTATCCTGTTAATACAATGACAGCTAAGACTGCAAAAGCTAATATAAACTTTGCTATAATCTTTTGTTTGTACAAATACTTCACCTCGCTTTGTGAGAAACAACTGGAAAATTTAATTTTGAAGTTGTTTCTCTATAGTTCTTGTCTCTATTCCATAGTACGTGTATAAAAGACTTGTTCTTTAAAGTTATATGTTTGACCATACGCTTATATGATTGAAAAAAACTACAAAAAAATAAATACTTCAAGTAAATGAAGCATTTATTTGAAGTATTTAAAGGCTTATGATTATTGTTAGTGTATGTATCTATCTATATCATCCATTTCAATACTTGGATGAAGTGCTATATTTAGACCGTTGGCAATAACCTTGGATATATCTTGTATAAGTCTGTCTATTTCCTTTGGTGTAACCATAAGGTTTCCTATATATGGCGAAAGTACTCCGCTGATAAGACTGTACTTTTCGTCCTTGCTCATACTCTTTAGAAGGTTATAAAACTGTCCGTCCTTTGGGGATTGCTCAATTAGAGAATCTATAACAAGGTCTATGGTATCATTTGCCATGGTGGCTGCATCTACCACTGTAGGAACCCCTATTGCAACAACTGGTACTCCTAGCGATTCCCTGCTAAGCTCTTTTCTGTTATTCCCTACACCCGAGCCAGGATTTATGCCTGTATCTGAAATCTGAATTGTAGTGCTTACTCTTTCCATCTTTCTGGATGCAAGTGCATCAATGGCAATTACAACGTCAGGCTTCACCCTATCTACTATACCTCTTATTATCTCACTTGTTTCTATACCAGTAATACCTAATACACCAGGAGCTACAGCACATACCGAACGCACACCCTCGTCTATTTGCTCTGGCACATACTCCTTGATATGACGCGTTACCATAAGATGGTCTACAACTCTAGGTCCTAATGCATCAGGGGTTATATTCCAGTTTCCTAGCCCCACAACTAATATAACTGATTGATCATTTAGCTTCACTATTTTAGTTATTTCTGTTGCTAATGCTCTGCAAACATCCTCCTGCAAATCCTTGTCATTTTCTCGCAGCTTAGGTACTTCAATAGTTACATAGTTTCCCTTTGGCTTTCCTATTATTTTAGCTCCTACGTCCTCGGTTACCTTTACTCTGGTTACAGTTATATCTTCATCTCTGTCAATGTCTACCTCAACACCTGGGATTTCTCTTCGCTGACGTTCACTATACATTTCGCGGGCTTCTATTGCCAAATCTGTTCTTATATCAACCAATATAATCACTCCTGTTCAAATTTCATATTTAGTGGTATAATTTATAGAAATTGCAAATAATAATTTGTTCTATAGAGAAACAACTTCAAGATTAAATTTATACAGTTGTTTCTCACAAAGAGATTAGCAACTCTTAACGAAAAGTATTTTGATTATTAGAGTTGCTAATCTATACATAGAGAAAGTTTGTGCTATCACCATAGGTTTTATTCAACTATTAATATATTACTTTTATGTGAACGATGGGTTTTTTAGCTCAAAATCCTGCAAAATAATGTAATTATCGTGTAAATAATAGTAACTGGTATATTTTTTTGTAAAGAATTTATTATTTACTTGCAATTTAATTTTTAATGTGATAAAATACCCTTTGTTAATGGATTTCGAAGGAGGTGAATTAATTGGCAAATATTAAATCTGCTTTAAAAAGAATAAAGGTTACGAGATTTAAAACTCGTAGAAATAGAATGATAATTTCCTCTTTAAAAACTTCAATAAGAAGATTCGAAGAATCCATAAAAGCTGGAAATTTAAGTGAAGCTAAAGCATTATATAGTAAGGTTGTTAGCCTTATAGATAAAGCTACTGTAAAAGGTACGCTTCATAAGAATACCGCTGCAAGAAAAAAGTCAAGATTGTCAAAGAAGCTTAAAGCAGCTATGTAATTAATAGCCCTGACCAATATGGTCAGGGCTTTATACTTTATTTTATAAAAAACTTATTCAAATAAGCTTACCAAGAGCATTTCCAATGCAAGTCGTTCAGCCATTTTGCCTGATTTTATGCACATTTCTGCATCTAAACATTTGTTAAAAGCATTTACCAGCTTACTCCTGCTTATTGTTTGACAATATTTTGTACACAGCTTAACTGTAAATTCGTGTATTTTCAGTTTGTCTGCAATACTCTTACTATCGTATCTCTTACTATTCAGCTCCTGAACATTTATTATATTCTTAACCTGCCTGCTGATCATAGCCAGCACCCCTAAGGAGGATTCACCTTCTACCAACATATCACCATAAACCCTTAAGCTTTCTGAAACCTTTCTTTCAGAGCATGCATTGATCAACTTAAAAATATCATTCTCAATGTTTCTAGGCATTACTGCATTTATATGCTCTACTGAAATATTAGCTTCTTTGCCAGTATAGCTGATAAGCTTTTTAATATCATTCTCAATATCATATAAGGTTTTTGAACTATTTTTATCCAGGTATCCAGTTGCATGTATGAAATTCTCCAGCTCTCTGGGATTAATCTTCTTATTTGCTTTATTAAGCACATTTTTAATCCATGTAGCAAATTCATCTCTCTCAACCCGATTGAATTCATAAATTGAGCCGTTCTTTTTTATTTCAGTAAATATCTTTTTTCGCTTGTCTATATTTCCATAGAATACAAATACAAGACAAGTAGTGTCAGTAACATTGCTTATAAGCTGGATATAGCTATTCAAATCAGGTGATATAGAGCTTTCGCCAGCATCCTCTCCCTTTGCTGCTTTAAAAACAGGTAAATCTCTAACAATCACAAGCTTTCTTTCACAGGCAAAGGGGAAGGTTTCACAGGCAACTATAAGGTTATCAGCCTTAACTTGCGCACCGTCCAATAATGAATAGTTCAGTTCTGGAAATGCTGTTACTATGGAACTTTTAAGACTTTCCAATGCCTTATCTATAAGATATCGCTCTGTACCAAATAAGATATTCACATTCTTAATATTATTACTCTTTATATCATTAATCAATAATCGATAGCTCATAGCCTACCTCCGTATCATATGAAAGTTTATGTAGTTAATTATAATGCATTTTATAGAGAAACAACTTCAAAATTTATTTTATAGTCTTGATTTTCATTGCATTTCCATTAGTAGTTACGGTTATCCCGCCAGCTTGATCTGTTCTCAAAGTTTTTATATTCATCATATCAAGTCTTTCCAGTACTTCCTGCTTAGGATGGCCGAAGTTGTTTTTGCCTACAGAAATTATTGCATAAAGCGGCTCTACACTTTCTAAAAATTCTTTGGTTGAGGAAGTACTGCTTCCATGGTGCGCCACCTTTAATATGTCTGCTTTGATATTTTCATCTTTGAGAATTGCTTCCACCTCTGCCTCAATATCTCCTGTAAACAAAGCTTCAAAGTTTTTATAAACAAGCTTTATTACTAGAGAGCTGTTATTGAGATTCCTTATTGCTAAATCCTCAAATGCCGGATTTGGTGCTAAAACCTCCATTCTAATATTGTTCGAAGGTTTTATAACATCAGATTTTCCCAAATAGTGGATCTTGGTACCCTTTAAGCTGCATAGCCTTACTAATTCCTTATATGTGTCGGACATCTCAATTTTGTCGTAGTCCAGCTTGGGAAAAATTATATTTTTTACCTTAAAAGCATCTACAACCGCCAAAAGACCTTCTATATGGTCATCATGGGCATGGGTGGCTATTATTATATCAATTTTCCACACTCCCTGATGCAGTAATGCCGGCACGGTTATTCTTCTGCCAATATCGTTGTAGTATTGCCCTTTTGCGGCTGAACCTCCGCCATCAATCAAGACAACCCTTTTGTTGGGAGTAATAATACATGCACTGTCTCCTTGTCCTATATCAAAATAATTTATTGTTAGGTTTCCGGGCAGTAAATAAATAGAGATTCCAATTATAAAAGTTATAATGCCAGCCGTCTTATAATATTTTCTATAGTTTTTATAATGCAGACTGTCAAACCAATTTACAAGAAATAATACTCCTAAATAATAAAGTCCATAAAGGTATATGGGCAATGTAGGAACTGTTATACCAGCGAAGGGAAGCTTAATAGAGCTGTCAGCTATAAATAACAGTACTTTTATTAAATAGTAGCCTGCTGAAAAAACATATAGTGATCCATAGAAAAATATACTTCCTACAAACACGCCTGCAAATCCGACTATAGTAATAACAAGTGCAAAGGGTACTGCAATAAGATTAAGTAAAATACTTATCAAAGAAACATAATTAAAGTACCATGCCATAACAGGAGTTATTCCAATCCACACCGCCAAGGAAAGGGACAGCGGTTCTCTAATCGGTTTTGGAACTTTTCTCATAAGCTTGTTTACCGGCTCGTATAGCAGTGCAATTGAGTACATGCAGCTAAATGAAATAATAACCCCGGGATTATGAATAGACAAAGGATTAGCAGCCAGCATTACTATTGCCGCAAAGGATATGGAGGCTATCAGATTGTACTCCCTGTTTATTATCTTACCCAAAAGCATGACAGCCAGCATAATAAAAGCTCTTACCGCTGGCGAGGGCATACCAATCATCAGTATATAGAATAACACAACAGCAATTATAATAATGCCCTGATATCTGATATTCAGCTTAAAAGGCTTAAGCAATATATTAAGCAGCAGCACCAAAAAGCCCACATGCAGCCCCGATACGGATAATATGTGTGCGATACCAGATGCCTTAAAGGCATCCATAGTCTCTTTATCTATTTCCTCCTTATGCCCGGTCAGCATTCCGTATATCATGGCAGCTTCCCTTTTAGGCAGTGCCTTGAATACTATTCTTTTTATTCTATTTTTTGCTGAGTTGAGTATTTTAGCTGCGATCCCCTGCTTGTTACCTGCAACAAGTCTGATGTTCTGAATCTGAAGGCTTTTATTTATACCCTTGCTTTTGTAGTAGCTTATGTAATCAAAGTCCCCTGGATTTCTTTTACCTGCAATATTAAGCAGCTTTCCACTGACTTCAATTAAATCCCCGAATTTAAAGCTGTCTGTACCTTTATATCTAAGTATAAGCTTTTCTGTATAATTATAGGTTCTACCCTTATCATATAAGCTGACGCTTTTAACTCTCAGCTCAGTATATGCGTCCCTATCTATGGGATCGTCAGTTATTATGCAATTAATGATAATATCGCTATCAGTATATCTTTCAAGCTTGCTTTCTGAATTATAAAAAACATTATACTCAAACATTCCAAATAGACAAATTGCCAGCATTAATACTGCCTTTAAATTTGTTTCCTTATGCCTGTTCAAAAAAGCCAAAACTAAAACCAGCAAGAAACTGCCCAATATTATCACCATTTCAGGCAACAGCTTGCTGGCTGCAAATATTCCAACAATAAATGAAATAGCTGCTAACAACATAAAATTCTTCAAATAATCACATCCAATAAAATATTATATTTCTTACTTCTACTATAAATATCAAATTCCTGCCGTAAATGTGTGATTATTAAATTTTATTGCTCTTTGAAGCTAATTTCGAGTACATCATTCTTAAGCTTTGCACCTAGTATTTCCAAGCTTTTAAAAAACTTAGGCATTGTAATAATCCGTTTAATAGTACCAACCTTTATTATTATATCCTTTCCTTTTTGCTCTAAATTCAAGCCTTGTGCATCTATGAAAGGAATATATAAGGTTAGTTTTGATTTCTCAAGGCTTTGGGCTTGTATAACATGCTTTACCTCTGACGGATCTTCATTCTCAAATACCCTGCTGCCTAAGCTGCAAAGCATGTCAATGCCCTCAACATCTGTTTGTTCAAAAGGAGCATAATATACAGGAAGAGGCGAAAAGCTTTCTTTTATCATTCTATTGTTTGCTTTCTGTATATCCATAAAAGACTGAAAGCAGCCATCAAGAATATTATCTGTTATTACTTTGTTTACTATAATTGTATCTACATTAAAATTATACAAGCTCAGATATGTAAAGCTTCTTTGGGCTTCCCTTATTGCAGACTTTTCCGGTGTAGTCACTATCCTTATGCTTGTGGTTTGTCTATCAAATAACAAGCTTTTCAGCTTACCTAATAGTTGATACAGCTTCTCTATTTCCTTTAGCATTTCATAAGAAGGCACTATTGCACCTATTAATGCTTCTGTAATGACGTTTGCTTTATTTGATGGCTTTTCATGAACAGGAAAAAACCTTTCCAGCCAATAACCAATTATTTCAGGAATACTCAAAAGTGTTAATGTTTCTTTAATCGAGGTACAGTCTATTATTATTACATCAAAGCTTTTTTCTTTATAATAATCTAATATCTTTAAGAAGCTAAAAAACCGCTCCACTCCGGGTAAGGTAATAAGCTCCTCGGCAGATATTTCATCAATGGCTTTAAGCTTAACAAAATTTTGTATATATTCCTGTATCTTTACCCATACATTTTCCATATAGCTTGATGCAGTCGGATTCTGTACCCAGAGATTATCTGATACCTCATATATTTTCGATGTCATCTTGATATCGAGTAGGTCTTCCAGCTCCGAGAGCAGACCCATGCTTGTCAGCAGGGTTTTTTTACCCTTACCTGCGCATTTTATAGCTGTGGCAGCCGCTACGCTGGTTTTACCCGTGCCGCCCTTTCCTGTATACAATATTATTCTCATACGTTCCTCCTTGCAATCACATTATAGAAAAACAACCATAAAAGTAAAAGCCAATAACCTATGTTACCAGCTTTTGGCTTATATGAAATAGCTTTTATTTTCACCTGCAAATTCCATTATACCATTATAAACTGAAGATGCTTCTTTTATATAGCTTTCTAATTTCATATCTGGCTGAAAATGTGTAAGCAGCAGTCTTTTAACTCCAGCGGCAGCAGCTATGCCGCCTGCCTCCTTGGCAGTTAAATGCATAGCACGTATTTGTTTTTCATCTCTTTCCAATAATCCAGCCTCGCAAAGCAGTAAATCCGCTCCTCTTGAAAACTCTGCCAGCTCATCTACTGAATTCGTATCCCCTGAGTATACGAATCGTCTTCCTCCATGCTCAACTGAAATTGCGTAGTTTTTACAGCCATGCTGTACTTCCTTGAATCTTATGTTAAGGCTGCTAATTGTCAGCTTCGCCGTAGGTTGAATCTCTATAAGCTCTATAGAGCTGTTAAATCTTAATCGTTCAAATTCCTCCAAGGGATCAGCAGGAGCGTAAACTTTTATCGGCGAATCCATTTGTCTTTTCAACATCAATATATTAGCTGCATACCTTAAAATCATAACATCTCCCATGTGATCGCTGTGCAAGTGAGATAGTATTACTGCATCTAATTCCTGTATATCAATATATTGCTGCAGCCTGCTTAATACTCCATTTCCACAATCCAATAGTATCTTAGCATCTCCGCTATCTACTAAAAAGCCGGAACAAGCACCTCCAGCCTTTGGATATGGTCCATAATTGCCCAATACAGTTAATTTCATTTCTTCACTCCTTGTTTGCTTTCCAAGTGCTATGTAAGTACATACATTTTTTCTATATTGTCAACGTTAATTATTACGGATTATATAAGAAAAGTCAATTTATGAATATATGAGAAATTTTCGTTTTTTCTAATAATTAAAGACGTTAACAGCAAGCTTCTGCATTTTGCTTATCATTGTGTCTATATAAACAAATGCCCGGCTATAATGCTTTTCAGCTAAAATAACCAGGCATATTGTGCTTTACATCAATCTAGTTGGCAGAATTGCATCTATTATTCCTATAACCAAAGCTCCAACAATTGCACCAAACCAGCTTACCTGCATATTAGGTACAAAATATTGTGCGAAATAAATTATCACAGCGGATACAGCGAATCCTGCAATACCTCTTCCAAAGGGCGAGGCATCTATTTTGAATATTCTTTCCACGAGGTAATCAGCAGCAGCGATAACTAATGCAGCTACAAGAGCTGTAGTAAAGCCTCTTAAAGCAAAGCCTGGTACAAAATAAGCAGTAACCATAAGCACTAAAGCTGCTACTATAAATCTAATTACAAATCCAACAACACCAGA
>CALGKJ010000217.1 GCA_937930535.1 uncultured Clostridia bacterium | reverse complement strand
AATTATCAATGATAAGGCAGCTAGCGAAAATATTATAAAAATAGCTTCCTTTAAGGGTTCTCTTATCTTTAAGAATATTATAGACAATTATATTAAGAAATTAGAATACAGCTTTGTACCTGATGAAGATTTTGCACTTGGTGACTTTACAATAATAAGTGGGAAAGAAATAGAAAAAGCATTCATTAAAGAATATTCCAACATACCTTTATACCAACGGATAAATGAGATTAAAAAAAGCTTAACAAACAGGCTGAATATGAATAAAAAAAATATCTTATTAGAAATTGAGCATCATTACGACAGTAAAATAGAAAATATCAGGCAATATGAAGCTGAATCTGAAGAGCGGCGGCAAAAAATCATAGCATTGATTGATAAACGTGATCAAGAGCTGCATGAAATAAAGAAAAGTGCAAAGTCACTTGTTTCTAAATACATTGAGAAATATCCAAAACTTGATCTTTTTACTTATTACAAAGAAATTGTTACAGATAAGGCTGTGTTGCAGGAATGCAGCTTAGGCAAAATCAGCAATGATTTTATAGATTCTGTTTCCCAATACTCATCAAAAATATTAGACACCAAGCATATAGAGTTTGAAGATTTAGCTGCACTTGCGTATTTGAAGCATAAAGTGTTTGGCTTTGATAAAAAGATTGATATAAAGTATGTAGTTATTGATGAAGCACAAGACTTTAGTCATTTCCAATTTTATGCATTGAAAAAGATTTTTAATACAGAGCTGTTCACAATATTGGGTGACTTATCTCAGGGTATTCACTCATATAGAGCTATAAAAAACTGGAATACGGTATTAAATAAGATATTTCCCCAAGATAAAAGCCAATATTTAACCTTAGAGCAAAGTTATAGGACAACCATTGAGATAATGAACTTAGCTAACAAAGTAATTAATATGGTTCCCATAGAGGGACTAATATTAGCAAAACCTGTAGTCCGTCACGGTGAGAATCCATTAATACTAAAGATGCATTCATGTGATGAAATTATGACAGCTGTAGACTTAAGGATAAAGGAATTAAAAAAAGAAGGCTTTAATTCTATTGCCCTAATTGGTAAAACTCTCAAAGAGTGTATTACCATTTATAAATCGATTACCAAGAAGACAAAGTTAAAAGTAAAGCTTTTAGATGAAAAAGAAAGTATTTACAACAGTGATGTGGTAATCGTTCCTTCTTACTTGGCAAAAGGGCTTGAATTTGATGCAGTAATCATTATAAATATAAATGATATATATGCAGAAGAAGACCTGGATCTTAAATTATTGTATGTAGCTATGACAAGAGCACTGCACAGAATGTACATTTATTATAAGGATTCAACAATACCTATCCTTGATAAGATAACAAATAATAAAACAGTCAATATATAAACAACCATAAAACTTAATTTATTCATAGGCTGGCTATAGAGCCCAACCTAAGAAAGATTAAATATATTTTGTCATTTTTAGCATATTCAAGGAGGTAACCATGATTAATGATATAGAAAGAGTTTTGATATCTAAAGAAATCCTTCAAAGTAGAATAAAAGAATTAGGCTGGCAGATTACCAATGATTATAAGGATAAAGACTTAGTATTAATATGTATTCTACGTGGTTCGATCTTATTTTATGGTGAGCTTGCTCAAGAGATAAATTTACCGCTGGTAATGGATTTTATGGCTGTATCAAGCTATGAAGGAGGTACACACTCATCGGGGGTGGTTAGAATCCAACATGATCTGGTTGAGAATATAAGGGATAAGGATGTATTGATTGTTGAAGACATAATTGATTCTGGATTGACATTATCCTATATAATAGAAAATCTGAAATCAAGAAAGCCTAACAGCATCAAGATATGCACTCTATTGGATAAACCAGAACACAGAATAGCATCTGTTGCTGTGGATTATGTAGGCTTTGAAATTCCTGATGAATTTATCGTTGGGTATGGTCTGGACTATAAGCAGGTATACAGAAATCTACCCTTTATCGGCGTTTTGAAGTCAACAGCATATTAACATGGAAACTAAGATAGCAAAAAAGTATTGACATATATCAAGTAAGTCTATATAATAAAACTTAATATTCTGAAAATATTTATCGACAATGATGAGAAGAGTAGTTTTAAGTGTATGTCAAAGAGAGCCGATGCTGGTGTAAATTCGGTACAAAGCTTAAAATAAAGAACATCTCGGAGTTTCTAACCGAAATTTTTTTAAAGTAGGCTTAGACGGTTCCATACCGTTATTGTTGGAGGGTATCGACAAATTGTCCGTACCTGCAAGAGTAAATGTATAAATTTGTTTATAATGTATAAGCAAATTTATATAAGCATTGGGTGGTACCACGAAATATACCTTTCGTCCCTATTATAGGGATGAAGGGTTTTTTTATTTTTAAGGAGGAGTATATATGAAAAACTATTTATTACAAGAAAACTACAAATCACTGCTAGGCATAAGGGAAACAGAGGTGGCAATCAAAGCCATAAAGGACTTTTTTGAAGCTGGCATAGCTAAGAAGCTGAATCTTACACGTGTATCCGCACCCCTTTTTGTCAGAAGGGATTCGGGCTTAAATGATAATCTGAATGGGACAGAAAGACCTGTAGCCTTTGAAGCACTATCACTATTAGCACCTGTAGACAGCACCATTGAGATAGTGCAATCATTAGCAAAGTGGAAGAGAATGGCACTAAGAAAGTACGGCTTTGAAGCAGGTGAGGGATTATATACTGACATGAACGCAATCCGCAGAGATGAGGCATTGGATAACCTTCACTCTATATACGTTGACCAATGGGATTGGGAAAAGGTTATTGCCAAGGAGGATAGAAGCCTCGAAACACTAAAAGCTTTAGTAAAAAGCATATATCAGGTATTTTTGGACACGGAGCAATATGTGTATACGCTGTATTCTCAGTTTGAGCCTTTTTTACCAGAGGACATATACTTTATCAGCTCTCAAGAGCTTGAGGACATGTATCCACAGCTAAGCCCCAAGGAAAGAGAAGACAAAATAGCCAAAGATAAGGGTGCAGCATTTATTATGCAGATAGGTGACAACCTAAAATCAGGCACAAAGCATGACGGCAGATCTCCTGATTATGATGATTGGAAGCTGAATGGAGATATCGTATTCTGGTATCCTGTACTAAATTGTGCTTTTGAGTTATCTTCCATGGGAATAAGAGTAGACGAGGAAGCCTTAGTCCGACAGCTTGAAATATCAGATAATATCGATCGTCTTAAGCTGCCTTATCATCAAATGCTGGTTAATGGTGAGCTTCCATATACTATAGGCGGGGGTATAGGTCAATCAAGAATCTGTATGTTTTTCCTGCGAAAAGCTCATATAGGCGAGGTACAAGCATCCGTCTGGTCACAGGATGTATTAAACAAATGCGAGGAGCAAAATATTAACCTATTATAAAATACCGTTTATGTGACGCATATTTTTTATAATATTGACAAAATATATAATAGTAATATATAATCGACTATAATATGTGTAATGCAATGATACAGATTAGTAAATGTACTGAGACTTATTGTGTATGGATTTGTCCACACAAACCAGAGAGAGGGCGGCTGGTGAAAGCCCTTAGTCAGGTTGTTGAAGCTGCTGTTGAGCATCAATAGACGGAGCAGCCGTTATACTGCATGGCATAAATATATTTTGTGCCGACTGAGTGGCCTGACGGCAACTAGGGTGGTACCGCGAAGATACTCTTCGTCCCTAAGGGGATGAAGGGTTTTTTTATTTTTGTACAGCACAAACAATACAGCGAGGAGGAATAACAATGCAAAAACTTAGTTTAAATGAAATCCGAGAAAAATATCTAAGATTTTTTGAAGAAAGAGACCATCTGAGACTAAAAAGCGCATCTCTTGTGCCTCAGGGAGATAAGAGCTTGCTATTAATCAATTCAGGTATGGCTCCCCTAAAACCATATTTTACAGGACAGGAGGTTCCTCCAAATAAAAAGGCAACCTCATGTCAGAAGTGTATCAGAACGCCAGATATTGAAAGAGTGGGTAAAACAGCAAGACATGGTACATTTTTTGAAATGCTTGGAAACTTCTCCTTCGGAGACTATTTCAAAACAGAGGCAATAAAATGGGCGTGGGAGTTTTTTACTGATGTAATGAAATTTCCGGTTGATAAGCTTTATGTGTCCGTTTATCTTGAGGATGATGAAGCCTTTGAAATATGGAACAAGGTTATAGGCTTGCCGACAGATAGAATAGTAAGAATGGGCAAGGAGGACAACTTCTGGGAGCACGGC
This sequence comes from uncultured Clostridia bacterium, assembly GCA_937930535.1. GTDB lineage: Bacteria > Bacillota > Clostridia > Lutisporales > Lutisporaceae > CALGKJ01. The sequence continues at coordinate 4,668 of CALGKJ010000217.1, read as the reverse complement.
TTGGGACCATGCGGACCATGTTCAGAAATATATGTAGACAGAGGACCAGAAAAAGGCTGCGGCTCTCATGATTGCAGAGTGGGCTGTGAGTGCGACAGATTTATAGAGGTGTGGAATCTTGTATTTACACAGTTTGACAAGGATGAGGCAGGCAACTACACCAAACTGCCTAACCCAAACATTGATACAGGCATGGGACTAGAGAGACTTGCAGCAGTGATGCAGGAAGTAGACAATATTTTTGAGGTTGACACCATAAGATATATACTAAACTATATCTGCCAATTGACTAAAGTAGAGTATGGCAAAGACCCCAAAAATGATGTATCCATAAGAGTCATTACCGACCATATAAGAGGAGTAACCTTTATGACCTCCGACGGCATACTGCCCACAAATGAAGGCAGAGGCTACGTACTAAGAAGACTGCTGAGACGTGCAGCAAGACACGGAAAGCTTCTGGGACTTAACGAACCCTTCTTAAGCAAGGTAGCAACCAGAGTTATCGAAATAAGCGGCGATGCTTACCCAGAGCTTAGAGAAAAGAAGGATTACATATTAAATGTAATAGATGTAGAAGAAAAGAGATTTGAAGAAACCATCGATCAGGGACTTGCAATACTGCAAAACTACATAGAAGAGCTGAAAAAAGAAAGCAAGGATACATTATCAGGTGAAAATGCTTTCAGACTCTATGATACCTATGGCTTCCCATTGGATCTGACAAAGGATATTCTGGAGGAGCAGGGACTTAAGGCTGATGAAGAGGGCTTCCAAAAGGAAATGAAGTCCCAAAGAGAAAGAGCAAGAGCGGCTAGAGCAGAAAGTGACATAGAGGTTTGGAAGGAAGACATCTATTCAAAGATAGACTGGAATATTACAACCAAATTTATGGGTTATGATGAGTATACATCAGAGAGCACTATAAAGGCATTGGTTAAGGATAATCAAATAATAGACAAAGCAGTGGAAGGGGACGAGGTAAGTATAATACTGGATGTAACTCCCTTCTATGCAGAAAGCGGCGGTCAGGCGGCTGACACAGGCAGAATACTTGGAGACAGCTTTGTACTTGAGGTTATGGACGTTAAGAAGGTTACAGGCAGCAGATTTGCACACATATGCAGACTGGTACAAGGCGAAGTAAAGACAGGTGAAGTATGCAGAGCTGAGGTAGATGTAAGAAGAAGAATGGCAATAGCAAGAAACCACTCTACAACACACCTTCTGCATAAAGCACTTAGAAATGTACTAGGCAGCCATGTAGAGCAGGCTGGATCATTGGTAACACCTGACAGGCTGAGATTTGACTTCTCTCACTTTAAGGCTATGACAGAGGAAGAAGTTGATAAGGCAGAAAGAGAAGTAAACCAAATGATACTAGACAATCTTGACATATTCATAAAAGAAGCCTCTATAGATGAAGCAAGACAAATGGGTGCAATGGCTCTATTCGGAGAAAAATACGGCGATGTGGTAAGGGTAGTCAAAATGGGTAACTACAGTATAGAGCTGTGCGGAGGAACTCACCTTGCAACAACCAGTCAGGCAGGAATGTTCAAAATAATAAGCGAAAGCGGAATAGCCGCAGGAGTAAGAAGAATAGAAGCAGTAACCGGTGAAAAAGCATACGAATATCTCAAGGAAGAAGAAGCCTTAGTAAAGGAAATAAGCAAAAAGCTGAAATCCTTCCCCAAGGAGTGTCCAAAGAGAATAGATGCACTGCTTGCACAGCTAAAAGAAACAGAAAAGGAACTAAATACTATAAAGTCCAAAATGGCATCAGGAACAGTAGACGAGCTGATAAACAATGCCAAGGAAGAAAAAGGCGTAAAATATATTACTGCCAATATTGACAATATGGGTATAGATGCATTAAGGGAAATGGGCGACAAGCTGCGTGACAGAATGGGCAATGCTGTTGTTGTACTTACCTCCGCAGAAGGAGAAAAGGTAACTATACTTGGAATGGCATCAAAACAGGCTGTTGCTGCTGGAGCACACGCTGGGAATATTATTAAGGAAGTTACCAAACTGGTAGGCGGAAGCGGCGGCGGAAGACCAGATATGGCACAGGGCGGTATAAAGGATAAATCAAAAATAGAAGAAGCACTAGGAGCAATCGGTCAAATCCTCAGTAGTCAAATTAAATAACTATATAGAATACGATAAAGCCTTATAAATTTATTCTCACCAATTGTCAGGGCTTTATCGTAACCTAATAAATTTATAAAATAAGGCGTTTTCTAGCGAAATGCCTTATTTTTTTGAGGAAATTTATAAATTATATAATAAAACCTGCCATAAAGGGAAAATATATAGCTGTAATATATAACAAATTTTGTACAAACTTATAATATGAGGTGGCATATATGAAAGCAGTAATAATGGCAGGTGGAGAAGGTACAAGGCTGAGACCTTTAACTTGTGGTATCCCAAAGCCTATGGTTCCAGTTGGAAACCTTCCGGTTATAGAGCATACTATCAACCATCTGAAAAAATACAATATAACAGAAGCGGCAGTTACAATGGCATACTGTCCTACCGTTATTACAGACTATTTTGGAGATGGTCAGTTATGGGGAATGAATATAACCTACTATACTGAGCATACCCCACTGGGCACTGGCGGCAGTGTGAAAAATACAGAGGACTTTTTGGAGGATACCTTTATAATCATCAGTGGAGATGCCCTAACCAATATTGACATCGACAAAGCTGTTGCGTTTCATAAGGAGAAAAAATCCAAGGCAACACTGGTGCTTAAAAAAGCCTCTATCCCATTGGAATATGGTGTAGTAATAACCGACGAAAACGGTAAAATCATAAGATTTCTGGAAAAACCAAGCTGGGGCGAGGTTTTCAGCGACACCATCAACACAGGCATATATATATTAGAGCCGGAGGTATTAGACTACTATAATAAAGGCGATAATTTTGATTTCAGCAAAGACCTATTCCCGAAGCTATTATGCGATGATGTTCCAATGTATGGCTATATATCTGAAGAATACTGGAATGACATAGGAGACTTAAGAGTTTATAACGAGGTAAACTATGATGTACTTCATGGGAAAATAAAGCTGAGTAATAAATATAAAGAACTATCAGCAGGCATATGGGTGGGTGAGAATACAGTTATTGAGGATGGCTGCAATATAATACCCCCTGTATATATAGGAAGCAATTGCAGAATAAAAAAGGGTACATTGATCAGCCAATCAATAATCGGTGATAACTGTGAGCTTGGAAGCAACTGCTCCATAAAAAGAAGCATACTATGGAAAAACTGTGACCTCTCTCCTAATGTACATTGCAGAGGTACAGTAATATGTAATAATGTAATCATTAAAAATAGTGTCCAGATATATGAAGGAACTGTTATTGGCAGCGAAACAAACATACTTTCAGGGGTAGTCATAAAGCCCGATATAAAAATATGGCCAGATAAAACCATAGAAGAGGATGCTATAGTAAATCAGAATCTTGTATGGGGAAGCAAAGCGGCTAAATCCCTTTTCGGCTTTAGAGATATTTCAGGAGAGATTAATACAGAGCTTACTCCTGAATTTTCCTCCAAGCTAGGCTCAGCCTTTGGCTCTATGTTTAAAGAGGATTCAAAAATTGTCATAAGCACCGATGAATCAAATGCCTCAGCAGTATTAAAGGAATCAATTATTTCGGGAATACTTTCAACAGGAATAAAGCTAATAGACATTGAAAAAGCCGCAATGCCAATTAACAGATATGCAGTAAGATTTTATAATGCCGACGGCGGAATACATATAAGAAGAGATTTAAACCCTGATAACAGCAATAAAGTACACATAGAGTTTATTAACAGCAAGGGAATAAATATAGATAGAAATACAGAACGAAAAATAGAAAACATATTTGCAAGGGGAGACTTTAAAAGATGCAATGCTGACAGCATAAAGGATGTACTTAAAATTAATAATTTCGCAGAGTTTTACATACAAAACGCAGTAAATAAGCTAAAAAATCTGTCCAAAATAAGTGCAAGAAAATTTAAGCTTGTAATAGGCTCAAAATCCGAGCTTACCCTCTTTCTGGCAGCAACCTTTTTTGAAAGCATAGGCTGTAGCGTAGAAGCTGATTTTAACTATGCAAAAACAGTGCCCTACAACGAATACATAAGCTTTACAGCAGAGCAGGTAGTAAAAAAGGGGGCAGATATGGGAGCAGCCCTAAGTGAGGACGGCGAAAATGTGGTAATAATAGACCATCAGGGTAAAATCATGGATAACAATAAATATACCACTCTTGCCTCACTGCTGGCATTAAAAAGCGGAGCAGTCTCAAAGCTGGTAGTTCCATATACTGCAACACGTAAAATTGAAAAAATGGCAGCAAAATACAAGACCTCAGTAATAAGAACCAAAAGCGTACCCTCGGAAGTAATGAAGGAAATGATAAGCAGTAATAGTGAAAAGGAAAAAGAAAGCTTGCAGTATTTATTGCACTATGATGCCATAAGAGGAACAGGCTATATAATCGACTATTTAATCGGGGAAGGAATAACTCTGGCAGAGCTTATGTCCGAGCTGCCCGAGCTGTTTATGGAAAAGCAAGAGGTAAAATGTGATTGGAAGCACAAGGGCAGAGTTATAAGAGAAATAATAGAGAAAAATAAGGAAAAAAAGCTTG
>CALGKJ010000216.1 GCA_937930535.1 uncultured Clostridia bacterium | reverse complement strand
AGACCTTTGAGGAATATGCTATTTCATTAGGTCTTCCCAAGGACTTTATTTTATATACCAAATATCCCTTTCATTTTCATAGATTGCTTAAATGGGTATATGCTGATTATCCAAACCGGATTTCTATATGCAAAACGGGTTGGAAAAGCTGGGAAAAATACAGTAATTTAAAGATTGAAACATATAATGATAAAGTATTTAAAAGCAGCTTTGTATGTCTAAAATGCGGCAATAGGATATCTAATAATTCGGATGTAAAGGTAATTACCTTTAATTCAAATCATACACATCGTGTTTTTATACATAAAAATTGCGAGGAGCATGGAAAATCATATGTTTAAAAAGCTGACGCATATCATACGTCAGCTTTTTTATTATACAGGATATGTTTTTTGTTCTTTATCTACCAATTCACTATCTATTTTATATTTTGCTGCCTGTCTGTCTTTAAAGAACTTCAAAGCAACCTGTGGGAATAAGGCATAGCTTAAAACATCTTCTTCTTGTTCATAGTATTCCTTCATTTCACCTTTTATTGAGGTTAACTGAGGCGGAATAAGATCAGCAGGTCTGCAAGTTATAATTTCCTCATCACCGATAATCTTCTTCTTAATATCTTCTGAAATAGGCACACTTGGCTTTCCGTATTTCCCTCTGACATAGTCTTTTATTTCATTGGGTATCATTTTATATCTTTCACCTGCAACTACATTCATAACTGCTTGTGTACCTACAAATTGGCTTGATGGAGTTACTAATGGAGGGAAGCCGAGATCCTCCCTAACCTTTGGAACTTCCAGTAAAACTTGATTATATTTATCCAATGCATTTGCCTGTGCCAATTGTGACATAAGGTTTGAGAGCATACCTCCGGGTACTTGATAGGATAGTACCTTTGTATCTACATTAAATACATTAGGGTTAAGTATGCCGTTTTGCATGTACTTATCCTTAACACCTTTAAAATGCTCAGCAATCTCGCAAAGCAGATCCATATCAAGTCCAGTATCGAATTCAGTGCCTTTGAAGGTTGCTACAATGGGCTCTGTTGGAGGCTGTGAAGTTCCAAGACCAAATGGTGATAAAGCTGTATCTATTATATCTACTCCTGCTTCAATTGCCTTTAAGTAAGTCATATCTGTCATACCACTTGTGCAATGTGTGTGAAGCTGTATGGGAATATCAATATTCTTTTTCAATTCCTTGATTAGCTCATAGCCATAGTATGGGGTCAATATACCAGACATATCCTTTATGCACAATGAATCAGCACCCATGTCCTGAACTTTTTTTGCTAAGTTAACATATACTTCTGTATTATGTACTGGACTTATTGTATATACTACAGTTCCCTGTGCGTGACCGCCATATTTTTTGGTTGCTTTTATTGCAGTTTCAATATTCCTTAAGTCGTTTAATGCATCAAATATTCTTATTATATCTATACCGTTTTTTATGGATAATCTTACAAATTCATCAACAACATCATCTGAATAATTTTTATAACCGAGTATATTCTGACCTCTTAAAAGCATTTGAAGCTTTGTATTCTTTACTTTAGCTCTAATAACTCTTAATCTTTCCCAAGGATCCTCATTTAAGAACCTTAAGCATGCATCAAAGGTAGCTCCGCCCCACATCTCAAGGGAGTGATATCCGACCTTATCCATCTTTTCAATAACAGACAGCATTTCATCTGTTCTCATTCTCGTTGCTATTAGGGATTGGTGACCGTCCCTAAGGACTGTTTCAGTAATCTTTACTTTTGCCATGAACACACATTCCTCCTAATTCTGATTGTAAATTTAAAATTTTATTATATTAAATAAAATGTACCAAGTATGTATAGAGAAACGGCTTCAAAATTGAATTTTTCCAGTTGTTTCTCTATATCAAGAAATGAATCTTTGCCATTTATACTATTTTGCGAAAAGCAATATTGGTTCTTAATAACTTGACGACCAATTATTGCCATAAAAACTTAACATATATTTATATGATTCTCATAAACTTCCCATCTATATGTATATATATATATCATATTTTGTAATAAAAATATATATAAATAATGTATTTTGCTAAAAATTGCAGCATGGTTTAAAATAACCCTCCAGATTAGCCCAATATAATGATAGTTGTGAACCACTGCTGCTCACATCACTACTATGATAAATATCATTAAATTGCTTACGAATAAGCTCGTTATTTTCCTTACATTCAAGCCTTTCAAATCTAAGATACTTAGCAAAGTTTTCAGGGTCACAAAGCATATATGCTCTTTTTACACCGCTTAAATCAGCGGTATTTAGTATTGCTTTTACTATTGAAGAACCAATTTTCTGTTTTCTGTAGGCTTTTCGTACAGTTATAAAGCTTATATAAACAGCTTCATCTTTTATTATTCCACAAGCGCAGCCCAAAATGTCGCTTCCATCCTGACATACTGAAAAATCTAAAAGCTTATCTAATATGTACTCTTCACTTTTTCCTGCTTCGCAAAGTATATGCTTTATGCTTTCTTTGTCTTCAATATTAGCTTTTCTGATCTGTATCATTTTTTGCTCCCCCTAAAACATGTAAATATCTGATTTCTTCATCAGTTAGATGTCTCCACTGTCCTAGCTTAAGCTCCCCTAGTGTTAACTTTCCTATACTGATTCTTTTAAGTTTCAATACTTCATGTCCTATTGCACTGCACATTTTTCTTACTTGACGATTCTTGCCTTCGTGTATGGTTATATTTACAACAGTATTGTTTTTTTCATACCAAAGGATTTCCAGCTTTGCAGGCGAAGTTATATAATCCTCTATTCTTAGTCCTTTTCTAAAGCTGTCTATATCTTTATCATCAGCAGCACCCTTTATTAATGCTCTATAGGTTTTGTTAATATTATGCTTTGGATGTGTTATTTTATATGTAAGCTCACCATCATTGGTAAGAATCAGCAGACCCTCAGTATCATAATCCAATCTGCCTATGGGAAATACCCTGGCATTTATGTTTTTTATTAAATCCAATACTGTTGGTCTGTCAAATTGATCCTTGACACTGGTTATGTATCCAATAGGTTTATTTAACAAAATATAGATTTTTTTATTTTCCATTTTTAGTAATTTATCGTTTACTGTTATTTTATCCAAGTCTCTATCAACTTTAAAACCCAGCTCTGTAATAGTAGTGCCATTAACCTTTACTTTGCCGTCAGCTATTAACTCTTCGCATTTTCTCCTTGATGCTACACCAAGCTCAGCCATAACTTTTTGCAGTCGCTCTTTCATAATATACCTCATTTGTTTATTATTTCTAACAAAAAATCACAAAATAAATTGATGAAATAGCTTCATCAATTTATTTAAATAATCATGAGTCGATACACTTACATTTTACAATTTCTAATTGGTATCACCGAATTTCTTGATTATTTTCTTTAAGTAGTATATTGGGCTGTTGGATTTTATGCTATCGCAATACTCCAGCGGCACTGTTCCTACTAAATCCTCATTAAGATAAGCATTCAATAGCCCGGCATTAGTACCCTTCAAAATAGGTGCTATATTATTTTTTTCATATTCTGGTACAATCTTTATCTTATCCAGCTCATCCCTTTTAAGAGGTAAAAGTAAATCCTTCACAGGCTTAACTCCTACTGTTTTTTCCTTACCGCCTTTTATATTTATTTCATTATATTTAGAAGCTGCATCAATAATTTTTTTGTTTTCATAATTTTCGTATACATAATTTAATAAGGCTGATGACTCATCCCACATTGGTCTGCAATTTAGCACAACACAAACCAACTGCCAGTTTTCTTTTGTGGCAGAAGAAACAAGGCATCTTCCTGCATTGCTGGTATAACCTGTTTTTACACCGTCTCCGCCTTCATATTGCCAGAGCATTTTATTTTTATTCACTAATGCTCTTTCCCATGTTTCTGAAGGAGGCCCTGATATAGATTTTCGCTTTGTACTTACTATCTCCTTAAACTTTGGGTTTTTCAAAGCATAGCTTGTTATAAGAGCTAGATCTCTAGCTGTTGTATAATGGTTTTGATGATCCAGTCCATGAGGGTTGGCAAAGCTGGTGTTTTTAGCTCCTATATCCTTGGCTTTTTGATTCATCATTTCTGCGAATTTTTCAACTGTTCCGCCAATATGTTCTGCCACTGCCACTGAAGCATCATTTCCTGATCTAAGCATTATTCCATATAGTAATTCTTCAACCGTTAACTGTTCGCCTACCTGTAAGTATATGGATGAACCTTCTGTTCCAGATGCTTTGCTGCTTACTTTTACTACTTCGTTCAGCTTTCCGCTTTCTATAGCCACTAATGTTGTCATGATTTTTGTTGTGCTAGCCATTGGCAGTACTGTATTTGAATTTTTTGAGTATAAAACCCTTCCAGTGCTTACATCCATAACAACTGCCGCTTTTGCACACGTATCAACAGCCTGGCATACCTGCGGAAAAGAAAACGTTACTGCTATTATTGTCACTAATAACAGTGTCATTATTTTTTTCATCATATCACTCCGTCAACAATTTTAGTTTTATTATTGACAAAATGAAAAATAAAATACTTTATTATATTTGTTAATTTAACTATATATTATTTTGCAGCCAAATTCCTTTGCAATTTTTTCAGCTTCCTTTATATCTTCTTCACTCCAAACAGTCCATCCGCCTTTAAGAATTCCGTTTACATATATTTCTACCTTATCTTTTTTAAAAATCATTATCTTTTCATTTCTCTTTTTCATTTGTACTATTTGTCTTTCTATAGCGTCTTCTATTTCAACGTTTAATACCCTTAATGCTATAAAAATACATGATAACGCATCCTCAAGCTCTCGTTTTGCTTTATCTGTGTCACCTTTTAGCAAGGCTTTAAGGGACTCTGCTACTTCTTCATTCAAATGACTTATTACTTCTTTTGGGTCATCTGTAGAGTACTTCCTATTTTCCCAGATTAAATCAACAGCATTTCTTAAATCCATAAATTCCCCCCCGATATTTCTCAAATAATATTCAGATAAATAGCCATGGTGCTTACACTCTTAACTCTATTGGTACTGAATATCAAGTATTTAAGTAAGACTTTCTATATAATTGACTAATTACAATATAACTTTGTTTTATTATATCATATAAGTAAGCAACTCTAAAGCTCAATTTCTTTCACTTAACTAAGGAAAAGAAGGGATCCCGTTTTCTAGGGATTCCCTCCTTTTTAACTGTTGCTTTCTTCTTTTTTGTTTTCGCCTTTTTTACTTATAAGGTTTTCAATATTTTCAATGAAATTAGGAACTAAATCAATAATTTTGTCTACTGCATTATTATAATGTACAGGCAGCATTCTTAGCTGTCCATTTGTTGTAGCTAAAAAGCCTATTGGATGAACTGAAACTCCTGCGCCTGTTCCGCCTGCAAAGGGTTCTCCATTTGATGCAGCGTCTCCAGCATTGCTGTTCTTTTGAGTAAGTTCTCCACCACCAGTTACAAATGCAAAGCATACCTTTGAGATTGGGATTAATACTGCTCCATCTTTTGTTTCAACAGCGTCTCCTATAACTGCATTTACATCAATCATGTTTTTGATATTTTCCATGGTTGTTTTCATTAAGCTTTCAACTGCTTGAGCCATATAAAACACATCCTTTTCATTTTATGTACAAAATTTGCATTATCCTTGCAGCACTATCTTTTTTCTTGCATTAAGTAATACTGGCAATGCCTTTATACCAACAATAATAATATGACCTGCTTTAATTGTTATTATACAGCTTAATTCATATTGAAATGTTTTTTTATCAAAGGCTGGAATTATAGATATATCTTGTATGGTCATATTTATTTTATTGGTACGCAAGGATACAATACTGCCAATGATTGACCATAATACTCCATAAAGCAGTGCTGTGTAGTATGCATCTTCGGTACCTAAAGTAAAGTTTAAAAAAAAGTCCTTGATTTTAGTTTTTCTCAGTGTGTATTTCATAAGCTTATTAAAGCTTATGGGACTAGCTTTATAGAATTTGATTATCTTATTGCCTTCAAATAAAGTCAATATCTTATTTTTATCTATAAGCTTTTTTCCTGTACCGGTTTCAAGCTTTGCATTAAATTGCAAAGCAGGTCTAATCCCTTTAATAATCAAGTCCATATACGGTATCTCAAACTTTAGATTTAGCAGTCCGTAGAAGCTTTTTACTTTTATCACTATTAGCTGATTATTATTTCTTTGTACAGTGGTAATTATCATACGTATAGGCATAAAAGCAACTAATAGAACGATTCCCAATAATATTAACAAATAAATCATATTTCCCTCCATATTATCATTTATAATGACACTGTTATTTTTTCTCAAAAGATAAAAAAAATACATGAATTGTATTTTAAATAATAATTAAATACAATTCATGCATTTTTACTGCTATATAAATAAGGTTTAGGTTAAGTTTTATGGTTGATTACCTATATTATTGTTCTTCACTTAATTCTTTTAAAGGCGGTAATTCACTAATTGACTTTAAACCAAATAGCTTTAAAAAGTTGTCTGTTGTACAGAATATCATTGGTCTGCCTGGTCCATCCTGTCTTCCTGCCTCAAATATTAATTCCTTTTCTGCCAATCTTGCTATGCTGCTATCTGACTTAACTCCTCTTATTGCTTCAATCTGCGCTTTTGTAATTGGCTGTTTATAAGCGATTATTGACAGAGTCTCCAAAGCCGCCTGTGATAATCCCTGCCTTGTGTTTGGTTTTACGAGTCTCTCAATATATTCGTAGTGCTCAGGTCTTGTGCAAAATTGAAAGCTGTTGTTAACTTCAATTATTTGTATACCTCGACCTTCATCATTATAATAATCAATCATCTGATTTATTATTTTTTTTATTGTTGACTCATCAATATTCAGTACACTAGAAAGCTCTTTGCAAGAAACTGCGTCTCCTGCAACAAATAACAGGCTCTCAATAACAGATTTTATTTCTTTTATGTCCATTAAGAGCTCCCCTTTTCGTTTATTTTAAAGTATCTTAGCTATATAGAGAAACTTATATTTCTTCTAATTAGTATCCTATCAAAGTTTTTTTCTTGTTCAATTATTATAGTTTTTTGCTTTATTAATTCTAATATCGCCATAAAAGTTACAATAATCTCATGTCTGCTTTTTCTGCCTTCAAATAAGTCATCAAAATAAAAGGCAGGCTTTGCAGCAAGAAGATGAGTAATAGATATTATTCTATCCTCTATAGTAAATGTGTCCCTATATATTTCTCTGACATTGCTTCTTTTTTCCTTAGAGTTTTTTGACAGTATGCTTTGAAAGCACTTTGTAAGCATGTCAACTGTAACGCCGGAAAGTGAGGTGTAATCTGTCAGATAGCTTTCTATAGGCTCAGGCAGCTTATAAAATACCTTTTCATATACTATTAGCTTTTCTTTCAACAAGGTAGAAAACTCTTTATATTTTTTGTATTCGATAAGTTTTTGTATCAGCTCTTCACGAGGATCAATTTCTTCCTCTTGATTATTCTCTTTTTTGGGCTTTGGCAGCAGCATCTTGGATTTTATCTCTAAAAGGGTTGCTGCCATAAGCAAAAATTCGCTTGCTACCTCCAAATCCAACTGCTTCATCATATGAATATAATCCAGATACTGGTCTGTTATTTCTGCAATAGGTATATCGTATATATCCACCTCTGCCTTTTCTATAAGGTGCAATAATAGATCCAGCGGTCCTTCAAAGGCTTGCAGTTTAACATTTATTGGCATATATATTACTCCAATTCTAATAGGTTCATTCTGTCTCTTACCAGTCTTATGGTTTCCTTTGCGACATTTCTTGCACGTTTTGTACCATTTGCAAGTATTTCAGTTATAGTGTCTTTATTCTCCATCAGCTTAAGTCTTCTTTCATACATAGGAGCCATAAAGCTTACAACGTTTTCTGCCAGCTTCTTTTTGCATGCTACACAGCCCATACCGCCTTTAACGCATACTTCGTATATGTTCTGATGCTCATTTTCAGAGAAAACCTTATGAAAGCCGTGTACTGAGCATATATCCGGGTGTCCTGGGTCATCTTTTCTAATTTTCTCTGGATCTGTTATCATGCTTCTAACCTTTTCAATTATAATTTCTGGTGAATCAGATAATGCAATTGTATTGTTATAGCTTTTGCTCATTTTTCTGCCATCCAGCCCGGGAAGAAGCTTTATCTGATTCAGCTTTGCTTGGGGCTCTGGGAAGGTCTCACCAAATATGTGATTAAATCTTCTTGCTATTTCTCTTGACAGCTCTAAATGAGCTAGCTGGTCTTCCCCTACAGGCACAACCTCAGCTCTGTGGATCAATATATCAGCGGCTTGAAGGTTTGGATATCCTAAGAATCCGTATGTGGCTATATTTTTTTCTCTTAGCTGCACTAATTGATCTTTGTAGGTTGGACATCTTTCCAGCCAAGAAAGGGGAACTATCATTGATAGCAGCAAATGCAGCTCCGATATTTCTTTAATACCTGATTGTACAAAGATAGTACTATTCTCAGGGTCTATTCCCGCACTTATCCAGTCAGCAGCAACTCCTATTATATTATCCCTTAGGTCTTTTGTATCTTCATAGCCTGTAGTTAATGCATGCCAATCAACTATGCTAAAGTAGCATTCATATTCATTCTGGAGTTTAACCCAGTTTTCCAATGCTCCGAAATAATTGCCAAGATGAAGGTTGCCTGTGGGTCTCATTCCACTCATTATTCTTTTCTTAGTCATATATATTGCCTCCTTAGAAAAATAAACTTACCAGCGATGTAAGTGCATAATCTACAAAATTTCTCATGGGACTGAGTATATAGCCAGCAATACCTGTATATAGA
>CALGKJ010000215.1 GCA_937930535.1 uncultured Clostridia bacterium | reverse complement strand
ATTTTTATCAATATCAATATTTATTTTATTAATTATTATATTGACTTTTTTTATTTTCGTATTATAATTAAGATATGTGTTAATAATAACCATAAATTTAACAGAGGTGAATTTATGAAAAAAGAAATAATAGGTCAGTGCCCCATATGCGAGGAAGCAGTAAATATAACAGAGATTAAATGTGATTCATGTGATACAACAATACGTGGTCACTTTACACTCTGTAAATTTTGTCAGCTTACAAAGGAACATAAAGAATTTGCAGAAATTTTCATAAAGAACAGAGGTAATATTAAAGAAATTGAAAAAGAACTTGGCATTTCATATCCTACTGTTAAAGGAAAGCTAGACAGCTTAATAGAGGCATTAGGATATAAAAATCAACCTAGCTATGTTGCTGGCGAAAGAAAAAGAGAAATACTCGAAAGATTGAATAATGGTGAAATAAGTTCAGATGAAGCATTACAATTATTAAATGAATAGGAGGATTGTATTATGGAAGAAAGAATGATGATACTAAAAATGCTGCAAGAAGGGAAAATAACAGCCGATGAAGCTAATAAGCTGCTGGAAGCGATAGAGAGGGGCAACCAAAGCTCAGAATTTAACAGAGCAAACAGAGACAAATTCGAGGAAAAGTTTAGTAAGTTTAAAGAAAAGGCTGGAAAATTCTCAGATCAAGTAGGCGACAGCTTTAGTGCAGGCAAGGAAAAATTCAGTACTAATACAGAGAAATTCGCAGATGAATTCTCTAAAAAGATGGAGAACTTCGGAAGTGAAATGGCGGAAGCAGCAATGAAGCTTTCTGACAAGCTTGTTAATTTTCTTGGTAACACCTTTGATATAGGTCACGATAAATATCAATTTACAAAAGCTTACACTTATCCCTCCACTGAGGCTGCAAACATAAACATACAGTCTACAAACTTTTCAGTCAAGGTCTCACCTTCTGAAACAGAGGATATAGTAGTCAACATGTATGTAAACTCAAGTGTACCACAGCTAAATATTGACGAGTTTTTCAAGGTAGAAAACATAGAAAACAATTACAGCTTTATTACCGAGTTCGGAGGCAGAACCTGGGGAAAAATAGAACTGCTAATACCAAAGCATGTATCATCTGTAGTGATCAATACTACAAATGGTAAATGCGAGCTTAATGAAATATCTGCCGGCTACATAAAGTCTCATACCTCCAATGGCAAGGTAGTTGTTTATAAATGCCACACTAACGAATTTGAAGCTGTAACCAACAACGGCAAGGTAGTATATGAACAAAGCTCCTCAAGAACTGCCAACATTGGTACCTCCAACGGCAAGATTGAGATAACCGAAAGCAAGATCGACAACATAGATGCAAGAACAAGCAACGGCTCCATACAACTGTCAGGCATCAATAAGCTTGAAGCCTCCGAAGGAAGATATACACTAAAAACCTCTAATGGCAGGATACATCTAGGACTTAGCAACTGTGAGGATTGTGGTTTTATGGTTGATGCAAATACATCCCTAGGCAGTCTAAATATCAATCTGCCAGACCTTAATTATGCAATTAACAAGAAAACATCCTCCCTAAATTCCTCGGCTATGGTAAAAAGCAATAATTACGACAGCATAGAAAATAAAATATATATAAAAGCTAATACCTCCAATTCATCAATAAGCATCGAAGGTCAGTAATAACTATAGAGTTTTCAGCTTAATAATAAAAGTACCTTGCAAGCAGTGTCAATCACTGCCAGCAAGGTACTTTTTTATTTTATAAGGTTATAAGCTGAATCCCATATCCATCCAAGTATAAAATTATACGAGTAAAAATATTTAGCTAGTATGGAGCTTTGTATCCCATCTCTTAAGGCAGCATATGTTTGAATATTTGAAACAGGTATCAGGATAGAAAATGCTATAAGAAGTATAATAACGCCCTTGGCTAATCCTATGGCACCCCCGCCTAAACCGTTTATTTCTTTAAGTCCTGGCAGCTCCATTGTACTCTTTAAAAATCCCTCTATGGCAACCAACACCATTCTAGCTGCCACAAATATCAGTATCATGGAAATAGCATTAATTATAAGCATTGTAATAAAATAATAAATATTTTCAACAAACTGATTTACTGCAAATGCAGGTAATGTGCCTTGGGGCATTCCCATTATGAATCCGCCGAATAGCTTTTTTTCTATCAAGAGCTTGATTATTTTATCCTCAAGTGTGGTTTTTTCTACTAAAAATACTGTCAGCCTTCCATAATAAAGCTTTGCAACCAATATTGCAGCGATCATACTAAGAATATTAGAGAAAGACATAAGCAGCCCTTTTTTTATGCCAATAAACACTGTTATACCCAAGAAACCAATAATACCAATATCAACCCAGTTCATGGCTACCTCCTTAATTAAATTGTAAAGCCTGAAGCTTTCTATTTGATACAATATACATGCTGTCCCTAGATGTCATATATGCGGATACTATATCTGAAACTGACTTATAGGTTGTTACTATAGAATCATTTACATTTCCTAAAAGAAGCTTATCCTTGTCATATAATATATAGTTGTTTTCATGTACAAATATTCCTTTTGGCACAATTTCCAGCTTTATTTGTCCATATTTTTCTAAATATCCATCAAATATTACACTGCTGTATTTACCTCTTTCATTTATTACAATTACAATAGTATCAGTGCTTGCTGATATGTTTTGCAGCTTGCCATCAAGCTTTACCTCTTTAACAATATTGCCATCATTACCATAATTTAACAGTTTATTAGACACCGCTGCCAAAATATTATTATTTTTTAAAAAATGTACATAGCTTATTATTTCATTATTAAAATCCTTAGCCCACACCATTTGACCTGCTGAGTTATAAGTAATAAGCCTGCTCTTTAGGTTTTCAGATGTTATATCCACAACAGAAATTGTATATCTATCTTCACTGCCAGCTCCAAAGGATATTACATATGCATTCTTTAAGGCAGCCTTTCCCAAAGCTGTACCTTTACTGTTAAAAACCTCGATTTTACTGCCTGATATGTCCTTATACTCTATCAATATACATCCATTATCCTCACCAAAGATATTCCATGGTTCGCTCTGCAAAGCATAATCCCATATTATCTTACCTTGCCTGCTCATATAATAAAGCTTGTTTTTGTCGTCCAATACTAATATTGACTCTCCTGCGGAGCTAATCCTCATAACAACTCCTCCAAGACTCATACTCCATGCCTGCTCACCTGTTACCTTTCTTGCACGGATGACCGTCCCCTGAGCCTCTATCATAAGCTCGTCCATACAAAAAAATAAATCACTATTATTTGAGGCCACTGCAAGCTCCGATGCCACAGCAAGTACCTTTTTGCCAGATACACGAATGGCTGAGCTGTCCAGAGAGCTGTTATTTATATATATAAGCACTGCCGCTGATATTAAAACAATTAGTGTTAAAAAAGCTATTTTTCTGCCCTTAGGATTTTTATTCAATAGAAGCACCTCACACTTTTCATTAGATTGTATTTATAGATTATGTAAACAACAACACTGAATTTACCATTTTGTTTCGTTTATGAATATTATATCATTAATTGCCGCCTAGATGGCAACAAAGATATGGTGTAATAAAAAATAGATGTAAAATCTGCCGCTATTTATATAGGTAGATGTATTTAGTTATCAAGTTTTGGCTATACTTTAGACATCGAGCAGGGTTCGCTTGAAAATATTTGTGCCAAAGGAGCTAAGCATGTTTAATAACAAGTTTGAAAAAAGTATAGACATAAATAAACCATACTCATTTACATATTTTACATCATATTTTGAAGAATGTATAAAAAAGCTATATAATAACAGCTTCAGTGATATTATAATTCTATGTATAGGTACTGATAGAGCCACAGGCGATTGCTTGGGGCCTTTAATCGGCTATAAAATCAAGGATATGCACTACAATAACGTACATGTTTTTGGCACTCTCGATGAGCCTGTACATGCCAAAAATCTTAGTGAGCATATAAGCATGTTTGAAAAATTTAATAATCCATTTATAATTGCCATAGATGCATGTCTAGGAAAGCTGGAAAGAATAGGCTTTATAAATAT
Organism: uncultured Clostridia bacterium; assembly: GCA_937930535.1. GTDB lineage: Bacteria > Bacillota > Clostridia > Lutisporales > Lutisporaceae > CALGKJ01. Next base: position 2,740 of record CALGKJ010000215.1, on the reverse strand, counting down.
AAAGGAAGGTCCTTTGTCTCCGGGTTCGGGCGTAAACAAACAGCTTCCAGTCATTGGACATATGAATATAACTGGTATAGTTAATATGGGCGGCTTTATGGAAATAATGATACTTCAGAACACCAGGCTAAGTCTTGTTATGAATATGGCAAATCTGATATCGGGAGGCATAAAGTATAATATGTGGAAAATGCAAAACAATAAGCCCTCCTACAAAAGCTTGTTAAATCAGCATCTAGCAACCTTTACCGACAAACTGAATAATACTGCTGATGTAAGCAGTATTGATTATAATAGCCAGCAGAATATATAAAAATACCCCCTTAAAGCAGATTCATTGAGCCTATCAAGCATCATCTTCTTTTAGGGGTATTTTTTATCTTTTTATCGTATGCGTTAACTTAAGCCAAGTTATACCAATATGCTGTAAATATAACTTTTCGGAAGTTGTTTACATCCACGAAGCCTAACCCGAGAGGCAGCACAGTAACTTATATTAAATACCTCAATATAATAAGCATCATATAATGTTAATTGGTTCATATTCTTAAGGTGCTGCTTTTGTAAATAACTGTAGAAAAATTATATTTACAGCCGGATATTTGTAAAATTATAGCTTAAGTTAACGCATATGATCTTTCTATATAATATTAATCCCTTCGTCATAATTACAATATGGCTCCACATGTATCATGCAATGCTTAACTGTATCCATACTGCATTCTATGCAGTCATGTACAGCTTCAGCTATATCATGCCCCTGCTTTACCGTCAAGGTTTCCTCAACAGTAATGCTCAAATCAACATATATTTTATTTCCAAACACCCGTGTCTTAATGCCATTTATATTCTTAACCCCATCAATAGACATACCAATATCCTTTATATTTTGTACAGTTGCAGCATCAGCACAAAGATCCACCAACTGATTAGTAGCCTTAATATAATACTCTACTCCAATCTTGATTATAAAGAAACAAACTATTATTGCAGCAATAGGATCAAGTGCTTTATACCCCATTCTAGCACCTAATATACCCAAAAGCGTACCTATAGAGGAAAAGGCATCTGATCTATGATGCCATGCATCCGCCTCCATAGCCAGACTCTTTATTTTTTTTGCTGTTTTAATAGTATACCAATACATTAGTTCCTTTAAGCCAATTGATACAATGGCAGCAATTACTGCAATTAAGCCAGGACTGCTGAATTCACCCGATACTAAAGCCTTTATCCCCTCATACCCAATCAGCAAGCCAGTTATTAGCAGTACAAAGCTTATAACCTTTGCACACACAGGTTCAAACTTTTCATGTCCATACTGATGCTTATCATCTGCCTCCTTTGAAGACAATTTAAGCCCGATTATTACTATATATGTTGCAAATACATCTGAAAGAGTATGAACTCCATCTGCCAGCATAGCACTGCTTCTACCTATTACACCCGCCGTAATCTTAAATATACACAAAACAGTATTAACCATAATTGATACCCAGGAGATTTTTGTACCAGTCTCAATATTACTCATTTCATCACTCCCAATTGATAATAAACCTACTATAATTATATTAATGGTATGCTTGATTTGCAACCATTTTGCTAACGATATATATTATCAATTGATAATAATACCCTTTTTCAGTACTGTGTTAAAAAATAATACCCCATAAGATTACACAGCCTCTTCCTGTGTTTATCTTATAGGGTATATAGTTCACCTCTGGTATTCTATATAAATCCCAATAAGTATATTATAGTGTCGTAAATATGCTATGGGATTTATATTTAATAGAAAGCATAGGATAGTACTTGAGTAATATAAATTACGTATTGCTTTCTATATAAGACATTGTTTTTTTGTATATGTGTCTGTTTATAAGCTTGTCCAGATATTGGCTGATTTCCATTATATCCTCTGAGTATAGTACAAAATGATTGTATTCTATTGCTTTGCATAAAATATTTTTTATTATACTTATAATATTGTGTCTTTTTTCCATTAATACTAGCTGATTGCTGGTATTTTCGTGAATGTTTTTGAACATTCTATAGTATGCCATCAGCTCGCTTGTTAATATACTTTGTGTCCCTTGCATTTTTCGTATGTCCATACCATTGCTGAACCTTATGGTTCTCAGGGTTGTTTGCAGTCTTGTCAACCAAACATATAATTCATTCAGTGTGTTTTGGTTTTCCAGCTTACAATCATTAAAGATGTATATAACTGAATTATTGCCGTTATGTATACAAAAAGCCTTTGGGTTTGTACTTACTATTTTGTCTATACCCTTTGTAAACATATAGGGTAAATCCTTTAGGTCTTTATAGCTTTTATAGTTCTTGACGAAATATACCCCTATACTGATTGTGATTATGTATGAGCTGCTAAAAATGCTTTGTAAATATGAGTGTGAATATTTGTTTGAATTTGCGTTAAATAAGCTTTTGTACTGCTGACTCAACCTATCATCCTCTCGAGTAATCTCAATACTAATGCTGCAACATATATACCTAGGTCATAATGTTGACTACATTAATGCTGATTAAATATAATTAGTTTAACGCCCTCCGTTTAAAATTTCTCTTTCTTTTTCCTTTTCCCAGTCCCTTATTTCTTTTTCAAGGTCGCTGGGGCTTGGTGGCAGCTCGACGTCTGCAACAAATCTTGAATAAACTTTTGACATAATATCACTCTCACATTTCTCAAATATTTATAAGTGATTGTATTGTGCTTATT
>CALGKJ010000214.1 GCA_937930535.1 uncultured Clostridia bacterium | reverse complement strand
TTAAAAGGCTTTTTATCTAAATCATTCTTGTTATATGGTACACTACTGTCATCTACCCCACCATTATCAATAATAAATTCTGGTGTATTCTTTCCATTAAATTCTATTCTTCTTGTTACCCTTATAGGTGAATACGTGTTTCTAGGTGCTACTGGATGTTCATTTTCATATAAGACAAAAGCCCTGAATAAGTATGTTTTTCCAGCTATTAATGTTGCATTAAACTCCCCTTCTTTTACATCTGCTTTTACAAGGTTTTGCCCTTTTTCTTTCCCTTGAGAATCACATTCGTATACTTCTATGCAGTTTCTGACTATTCCCTTACTATCAGTAAATGTACCAATGTTTTTTTTGCTACCATCGCTATTTGTAGTTTTTGCAAGGCTGGCTACTTTTAAATTTACCCCCTCAGGTGCAGCTAATGCAGGGATATCCAATGTCATATAGTAGGTTTTACCACCAGATATATGAACACCAGTGATAAAGCCACCAGAATAATCAGTGGCTAATGCTCCAATAGCAAAATATCGAGTTAGAACTTTAGCCATAGCTATTTCTAAAGTGTCATTAGGATAATCCTCTTTAGCCTTAATAAGTGCTTTCTTTAAATCTCCATCAGGACCATTAGTTACAATTTTATCAAGTTCATATTTTTTCATAAATTTAAGCATACATTCTACTCCAAGCTTACTGAAGGGATCATTATATTTATTATTCTTCTCTATACCAAAATATGGATACTTTTGTCTATTCCATGGATTTACCTGCCAATCTCTTAAATAAGCAGCTTTACCTGATGGAGGCACATCGGCTGGGAAAAAAGGATTTTCTATTGTTTGAAATGAGTTGCCATAGCCTAAATAACGCCATTCACCTCTTTTTTTACCACTAGAATCATAATGTTCATTAATAAAATGTCCACTTCCTTCCGAATATACTACTCTATCTTTGCCAAATCCTGTTACTTTTCGATTCTTATAATTCGGAAATCCATGAGCTGTTTTTTTATTAAAGTAATAGTCAGCCCCAGCACCAACATAAATAGATACATTATTGTTGATTTTTCTCATAACGTTGAAAGTAAATTTTTGCAAACCATCTCCTGTATCTGCATATGGAAGGAATTCCTCATGACCATAATGTGGAAAACCTCCTTCTTTCCGGTTTGCCATATCATTTTTAATGTTAGAATAATAGATTGTCTGCCATTCGCCAATATAACCAGTAAGGTTTATAACTCTGATTCTTTTAAAATAGAATAACTCATCTAAATCTTCTTTAGTCTTGTCCGGCCAAAATTTATTTTCATCACAGATATCATCGTCATGAGGAAGTCGTTTTGGTTCTTGACTTGTTTCTGCGTTCGTTATTAACGGACGAGTAACATTAATAAGAGTTAGTGCACTAAAGAAATATAAAAAAATTTAAAAAAAGGTTATATATTTTTTAAAATCTTTCATAATCAATCCTCCTTTATAATTATTAAGTATTATATATTAATAATATAGATTTATAATATATAATTAAGTAAAAGTGTTCTAATATGAATAAAAGATAAAAAATTCTGCCTTAACCATAGTTTAAACTTGGCTAGGGCAGAATTTTTTATCTTTTATCTAACACTATCTATTTTTTCACCTATGTAACTAATATACATACCTGATTCCCTAATGATAAATTCTCTATTATCATAATTGTGAATCTTATTCATCATTTTACCATCATAAAAACAGCTATCAAATATTTTATATACTTCCTCATATTTTGTAGGAAAGTATTGTTTAAAAATTTCTTTTACGTAGTTACTTACTGCGATTACATGCTCTCTATCTTTAAACTCAGGGATTGGCCATGATATAGTGTCTATAACCACTTCATAATCAGTCGCAGAGGAAGAAATTATCAGTAGAAGAGCATCTCCAATATTATTGGGTTTTGATTTAGGATTGTATGCTAGAGTAGCTCTTCCGCCACCTTCATACTTGATAAAAACTGCATCTTTATGCACAGCAGTTGCAAGCGCATCTACATTAGCTATAAGCATCTCCCCAGTCGTTTTATCCTTATCCAACTGTACAAACCCCTTAATACTCCCCACCGCAGTTACAGAACCAGTATTAGTACCACCATTTTCAGTAGTAATATCGATCCTATGCACCTTATTAACATAGTTGTATTCAACCTTTGCTCCTAGATTCTCCGATACAAATCTAAGTGGTACAAATGTTCTTTCATCTTTTAATACTACATAGGTATCAAAGGTTACTGTTTGACCGTTAACAAGAGCTTTGTTACTGTTTAGTGTTAGTACTATTGTTGTTTCATTTCCAGTAATAGTAGCTTACCTTTTCTCTTGGTTCCATTCTACTTTATAGCCCAAGCTTTCTGCAATAAATCTTATTGGTACTTGGCATCTATTATTATTATCAATGAAGGGTTGTGCATCTGGGAAGGTAATCTGCTTACTATTTACATAAACTTGTATAGCGTTGGTTGGAACATCTGCCATTGCTATTGTGGCAAGTATCGTAGTGATAAGTATAATCACTAGGATGATGGATAGGCTTCTGCTTTTTTTCATTTATTTTTCCTCCTTATTTATCAATTTGAGATTGAATCTTAAACAAACATACTTTGTAGGTATTAAATCTTGAGCTATAAGTATATAAATAAATACTTAATTTACATAACATATATATAATTATAAATATTGCTAATGCTCCAATAGTATTATAACATATGCCGAAATGAAAGTAAGTAATAATTTACTTCTTACTGTAATGTGAATCTTTAAACTTTAATTAGTACCATAACCTGTTTTGAATTAAAGGCTCTATTTATGTACCAGCAATTATTTATGATATTATTTTTACAAGCCGCATTTAAAACTACTATATTATAGGTAATCAACCATATATATACACCATAGTGATATTTCACTATCATTTACAGCGTACTCACTAAACCATTTTCTACTTTAAAAATTTTTTACCGTATCTTGCCTTACGAATTAGAACACCAGAGTTTATATAAACTAAATTGCACTTTAGATTTTTGAATTATTAATATATAACCAAAATTGACAAGCTTGATTACAAACTGTTACTCTAAGATTATAAATTTGCGTATGGCAAGGCATTAGCTTCACCAATTCTTAATTTACTACCTGCGGTAACTTCTACATCAGTTATGTACTTAGACAGTGTTGTATTGTCTGCCATATTACTCTTACTTAATATTTTCGACTTGCCAACCTTCGCAAGCTTATCTAATCCTTTTCCTCCTAGGAAATCCCCTGCGGCGTATCCTATGCAGTATGCTGCACCTTTTTTTCAAAGGTATCTGACTCTAGTACGTCCGACCGAAAAAAACAGTTATTGAAAGAATCTCGCCTCGTGTAAAAATAAGAGAAAATGCATCCTTGGAGTTTCCTCATATAATGCTTTTAATTGATGATCCTGATGAAGCCATAATTGAGCCTTTGGCTAATATGAAGGATAGGCTAGAAAAGCTTTATAGCTCCCTTAAAACTTTATCAGCTCTTAACCTTTTTACCAAATTATCCCACGCATCCCCTTCATTTGTAAATATTTTTTTAGAACCTGTAATCATACTTGCTCTTTCATCTGTGGCATATACAACCCAAGTATCAGTTTCCCGCTTTATAACCAATTCATCTTCTTTATTATATCGTTCTTCATTAAGGTTATAATTCTTTAACCCCTCTTTATAAATAATATTTATTGCTTCTTCTCTTGTCATTTTAAACCTCTCCTACTTTATTTCTTTTAATAGTTTTAATCCCTCTAATTGGTCAACTGTTAAAGAAAATTCATATTGAATCCCTCCTCCAGTTCCCCATCCTTTAATTTCAGCAATTTCACCTTTATAAGATATAAGTTTACTATAATCACCATCATAATATTTTGTAACAGCAGCATCGATTTGAGTTTTCAACTTAATATCTGAACAATTATTAATATATTCTTCAAGCTTAGAAAAATCTCCTACCACTTCATATTGATGATAATTTGATAAGTCTTCGACATATGGTAAAGAACGTTCTGTATATGAATACGATTTTCCATTAATTACTGGAGATGTGTATCTACCATTAGCATTACCATATCTATCAATTACTCCTCCTATTTCTGGAATGAAATTTTCTTTTTTTGCAGTTCCATCAATATTTAATGTATAACCTCCTTCAGCAGCTTTACTCCAATTAATTGAGCCATCAGGATTTAATACTGATGAATTCTTTGGTATTTGAATACCGTCTGGCCATTTACCTTCCTTTAAAAATTTATTTGCCACATCTGAATTTACATTTTTCAATAAATAATTATATAACTCATCATTATTACATGTAGATTTTCTCCATAAGTTAGCAGCTTTACTCCCCCCCTCAATAACCTCATCAGTTATCTTAGGAATATCTACTTCATCTATCTTACCTATAATACTATCCGTCTTAGAAACTACATCCCCAATATTGTCCGCTGCTTTTGCTGTATCATCAATTTTGTCTATTACCTTTGCTGCATCTCCAATATTATCTGCTATATCACTCTTGCTTAATATCTTCGCCTTACCAACCTTCGCCAGCTTATCTAATCCTTTTCCTCCTAGGAAATCCCCTGCTGCATACCCTATACAGTATGCTGCACCTTTTTCTTCAAAGGTATCTGATATCTGCTGTGATATTCCTTCGACTATAAGCATTGGATTTTTTAAGATAGCACCTATTGCTGTATTAGTGCCGTTGAATATTTCCTTTGCCCATCTCGGTTTCACATTAAATGGATATGTGACAGCTAGTACTACTGATGAAGCTGCATATGATATTATCCCCTTTGCCAGAACTAAAATCCCCTTGACAAGATCCCATAATGCATTAAATACTCCGCCGACTAAATCAGCTACTACTTTTATATCAGCTTTGAGGTCTGTCCTAAATATCTCCCATGAATTTGAATACCTGTAATATAGCTTTCCTGCCCTTGCTTTGAATTCATCATCCTTGTTTTCAAAAGGTACAATTTTTCTTTTATATATACTGTTTAATGCTTCTACATGAACATTTAATTTCCTTCCATATCTGGGGAATAAATCACGCCATATTTCTTCCAGTTTTCTGTAGTTTTGTTCCTCCCTATATTTTTCTTCTTCGCTTTTTCCAAAGCTGCTTGAATATGATAGGGTATTTCTTCCTCGATTCATTACTAAGAAGTTTACACTTTGACAGGCTGTTATTATGGATTGTTTATTAAAGTATATATCATTTCTATCTACTCTAACAAATCTATTTGGGTAAATCGGCTTTATTATAGCCTGCATTTCGTTTGTATAGCTTGTTAATATGATATCTAAGTCATCCAGTTCTGTATAGCACTTATTAAGCTCTTTAATATATCCATGGTAGAGCTTCTTAAGTTTTTCTATAAATTTTGACTTATTGTCTTCAAGTATTCTTATAACGTTTGCTGCCGCTCGTTCCATTTCTTTCAATGAGGACTTATATTTTCTGGTTTCTCTTATTATCTCTTCGATTATAGAAAAGTTTATCTTTAAATCTCTTTTCAATTTATATCACCCTTCTATCCCTATGAAAGACTATATGAGTTTAGTTCACTTATAAGCCTGCTGTACTCATTTTTCATATTAGTAATAATGCTGTCAACATCTTCTCGAGCATCTGCATTTTCAAAATCCATGTCATTAAAATTCCTCTGTATTTCCCGAATCAGAGTCTCTATATCATTTACGTAGGTATTTATCTGCCGCCTTGCTTCATATGCCGAACATCTGCTTGCCATAGCTTGTCCTCCCTATCTTTTCTCATCAATCTTTTTTGCCAATGCTTTATCTGCTTCTTCAAAGGCCTCTACTGCACTTTTTGTTGCTTTATACAGCATATCCGCCTTTTTCAACAGCCTTGGGGCTGATGTATCAGCCATA
>CALGKJ010000213.1 GCA_937930535.1 uncultured Clostridia bacterium | reverse complement strand
CTTAAAACTCAAATTATACCAAGCTAAAAACCTAGAAGGGAAGCAATAATAACCCATGAATAAGTTAAGTTTTATGGTTGCTTCCCTATATATTACAACCAAATGCTAGGAGGGAGGCAAATGAACAAAAGCTTAGTTTTAACAATATTTTTGGCAGCTATTATATCAATAGCAATAGGTGGAATAGCATATGGGGATACTATAGCCGGCTGGAATGGTTATGGTATTTATACTCTAAGTAAAGCTGATAGCAGTGTGATAGAAGAGAACATTGATATATCAGCAGCTTATAATAACTTAACCTTTAATGGGCAGTATACTGTAAAAAATAACAGCTCTGAGGATATTAAAGTAGTATTAGCCACACCGAACAACAACATAAGCGGCTTTAAAGTATTTGATAAAGATACTAATGTAAGGTATAGAAGCCGAAGTTATGAAGGGATTAAGGCAGAGTATAATTTGGATGGCAAAATACCTAAGGAGCCAAAGTGGTATACCTTTGAAATTTATCTTAAACCTAATGAAATAAAGACGGTAAGAGTAACCTTTACGTCCAAGCCAACACTAGATAGTAAGGGTATTATGCAAATATCATACATGCAGGACAGACAACAAAATTACAGCAATGCTGCAGAAAATGTAAAGCTGAACATAAGTCTTGAAGGATATAAGCCATATAATATTATTGCTTTGGATGGTATTGAGCCTAATCAAATCAATGAAGCTGGCAGCATCAAGCTAGAATATGACAGTACTCAAATTAAGGCGGTAGCATTAAAGTACCAGGCAATTGATAATCTAATGCTGGAAAGCCTAAAACAAAGCAGCTATAAAAATCCTAAGGAAATTGCTTATGCTTTCAGCTCTAAGGATTATAACAAAGCTATAGTTCTTTGTAATCAATACTTGGAAAATCCTTTGGATAAGAAGTTAAGCATTGAACAAATAAAGCTGATTAAAGCGGAGAGCTATAGGCTGCTTTCGGAAGCTGACAAATATTTAAGTTCAATTGAAAAAATTGATCTAAATAAAATATATCCTGAAAATTTGATATATAAGATTTTATATGACAAAATCATGATATTTCAAGCCAAGCAGGATAATGAAGGATTGTTGTCCACAATCAACGAGCTTAAAACTATTACACAAAACCAAAATACATTTATTGCAAGTTGGTTTACGAATAATGGATTCGACACACCGGAGCCAACCATAGTTCAAGCAGAAGAAAAGCTGGAGACGTTGACCGTAATAGCCAAAGATTCATTTCCCTTTAATGAGTTATATAATAAAATTTTAGAATATAAGTATAGTCTGCCTGCTGCGCTGTTAATAGGATTACTGTTAGGATTCGTAATTGGAAGAGCATCAAAAAGAAATAAAAGAAGCGGAAGTATGTACTTGTTTAGAAAATAAGAAAGTTATTAAATTAACTCGTTGTGAAAATTTGCATAAAATGAAAAAACATTCAGCATAATATCACTATATTGGAAGTGCTAGAAAAATTATCTCACAGTGTACTATGTACTTTCATTTAGGATAAATGACAAACTTTAGTTTTAACAGTAAAATTACTGGTCATTTATTATAATAAGGAGTGATATTATGAAAGAGAAGAAGGAAAAAAAGAAAAAAGAGCTGACACCTGAGGATATAATGAAATATGAAATAGCTAAAGAGCTTGGACTAAGCGAAAAACTATCACAGGTTGGATGGGGAGGTCTAAGTGCAAAGGAGACAGGGAAAATCGGTGGGATAATGACACAAAAGAAAAAGCAGCAATTTGTGAATATGAGTATGAATAATACCTCCCTTTAAAAAAGCAAAGTATTTGCTATATATTAGGGAAGCAACCTCAAAAAACGATAGCATCAGTATACATAAAACCCATTGGTTATCTATAGTATATTGATGCTATTATTTTTATTACGTATAATAGGAATTGTGATAAAGCTGTATAAAAGGATTAATATTTTATGCTAGCCCTATACATCTTAGTCTTATGAATGTATAATAGTGATGGTTATAGCAGTGATATGTACAGAAAAGCATAAGAGGCAATATATCACAAGCGTCGGATAAAAATAATGATAAATACAAAAAATTACAGCAGGTGAGAATATGTATAGTTATAATCAGTTAGCTAATTACTATGATCTACTTATGGATGATGTTGATTATGAAGCATGGGTTAAATACATAATTAATATTTTTGGCAAATATAATTGTACCCCTAAAAGTATATTGGATACGGCCTGTGGTACGGGCAACATTTCTATACCGCTTTCAAAAGCAGGCTATGAGGTCTGGGGTGTAGATATTTCAGAAGACATGTTATCAATTGCTGAAAATAAAACCAGATTGGAAAAGCAAAAGATTAAGTATCTTAAGCAGGATATTTCCAGCCTAAATGTAAATCGTAAGTTTGATGCTGTTTTGTGTATGTGTGACGGTGTTAACTATATAATAGAAGAGGACAACTTGTCAGAGTACTTTAGAAATGTATTTAATTTAATGGAAAATAATGGAATATTTATATTTGATATAAGTAGTTATAGTAAGCTATATGAGACTCTTGGAAATAATGTGCTTTATCAGGATAAAAATAATATCTTTTATATTTGGGATAATATATTTAATGAAAATGATAGCACAATAGAAATGAATATTACATTTTTCGTACCTTATAATGATTTATACAAGAAATTTGAAGAATTTCATATTCAAAAAGCATATAAGGAAGAAGAATTAACAGAGCTTCTGACTGATGCAGGCTTTGTTATCAGGGGAATATATGGTGCCTTCGGCTTCGAAGCACCAGCTTATGAAAATGACAGACTGTTTTTTGTAGCACAGAAAAATTGGTTTTAGTAGTTTTAATATGAAAATAAAGCTGCGTCTGTCTAGGGTCACTTCCTTAGACTTGCTTTCTTTTCATTGATTGCTGATGTAAAGTTGGGTAGACCAACTTTAAATACAGGTTAGGAGGTAAATATGAAGGATTATCTTATTAGAGGTGCCACTAAAGATGGCAGTATTAGGTTATTTTGTTGTATTTCAACTGATTTAGTAGAAGAAGCTAGAAAAATACATGATTGCTATCCGGTTGCTGCTGCTGCATTAGGCAGGATGCTGACCGCAGGAAGCATGATGGGTACAATGCTGAAATCAGACAATGATAGTCTTACTCTGCAAATAAACGGTAAAGGACCAGCGGGAGCAGTGGTTGTTGTTTCAGATAACTCAGGCAATGTAAGAGGTTATATTCATAATCCCCATGTTGAGACAACGCTTAAGCCAAGTGGAAAACTAGATGTAGGCAGTGCCATTGGCTATGATGGTATGCTTACAGTTATAAAAGACCTGAATTTAAAAGAACCCTATGTTGGGCAGATTCCCATTATCAGTGGTGAAATAGGTGACGATCTGACAGTGTATTTTGCCAATTCAGAGCAAATACCAACCTCTGTGGGGCTGGGAGTGCTTGTGGAGGTAGATGGTCATGTCAGTGCTGCTGGTGGATTTATAATACAGGTGATGCCAGGAGCAGATGAAGACACTATTTCGGCTATTGAGTACAGGCTGGCACGTATAAATCCTGTTACAGATATGGTAAAAATGGGTTTATCAGCAGAAGAGATTATAAAAGAGATAATTGGAGATATGGAATTCAACATATTTGAAAAGAAAGAAATAGGATATGTATGCAATTGCAGTAATGAAAGAATCGAAAAAGCACTTATAAGCATTGGAGAAGCTGATTTAACGGATATAATTGAAGAAGAAGGCGAAGCTGAGCTGGTATGTCACTTTTGCAATAAGAAGTACAACTTTAACAAACCAGAACTAATAGCTTTACTAGAACGAGCAAAAACAAGATAAATATAAATGAACGAATTATGTAGTAATTAAGAGAAATGCAGATATAAATACATATATTAGTGAATAATGAACTATAATGAGGATTTTTTAATTTTGACTTTAGTTATTTTCTGAGTTATACTAAATCTTGTCGTTGCGGACTGGGGCGCATAGCTCAGCTGGGAGAGCACCTGCCTTACAAGCAGGGGGTCACAGGTTCGATCCCTGTTGTGCCCACCATAAAGACAAAAACTTAGAATTTGACTAAGCTGATAACATAGCTTGATAGTCAAAAATGATTTGCGGCCCAGTAGTTCAGTTGGTTAGAATGCCAGCCTGTCACGCTGGAGGTCGACGGTTCGAGCCCGTTCTGGGTCGCCATTAAAAATTTAATTCCATATTAATGCCTTGGTAGCTCAGTCGGTAGAGCAGAGGACTGAAAATCCTCGTGTCGGTGGTTCGATTCCGCCCCAAGGCACCATTAATGCGGGTGTAACTCAGTGGTAGAGTGTCACCTTGCCAAGGTGAAAGTCGCGAGTTCGAATCTCGTCACCCGCTCCAAACAAATACTTCATATGGCGACATAGCCAAGCGGTAAGGCAGAGGACTGCAAATCCTTTACGCCCCGGTTCAAATCCGGGTGTCGCCTCCATAAAAAACCTTAACTTATTGATTATAACAATAAGTTTTTTTATTTTTTGAAATTGTAAAGGAATGATAAAAATGAGAAACACAAAACCTAATGAATACATACAAATGCCATACTTACCCCAAGCAAAAGTCAAAGCTGTATTAATAGATTATAGAACAGATGAAGACATATTATCTGCTCTGGACAAAGAAGGTATCGAAATAATAAAAACTGTACCATGCAAGGAGCTATATGAAGCTATAAATGGACACCCTGACATAATAATGCATCATATGGGTGGCAATAGAATAATACTAGCACCGAATATATTTGATACATTTGCTCCTGTGCTTCAAAAAAAAGGATTTGCATTGACAAAAGGTGATACTTGGCTGGCTAGAAACTATCCAGGCAATATTGCATATAATATATTACGTGTTGGTTCAGTTGCCTTTCACAATACTAAATATACCGATAGAAAAATTTTAGAAGAATTTGAAAAGCAAAATATTAAAATAGTTCATATTAATCAAGGATATTCTAAATGTTCTGTTTGTATAGTAAACGAAAATACAATAATTACCTCGGATTATAAAATAGCAAAGACTGTTGAAAAATACAATATAGAATGTTTATTGATTAAGCCAGGAGGTATTGTTTTAAAAGGCTTAAGCTACGGTTTTTTGGGAGGTGCATCTGGACTTATTTCTGGGAAAATACTGGCAGTAACTGGTTCAATCAGCCATTTCGAGGATCATAATAGGATACTTGAATTTTTGCAAAAAAAGGATATTAAGCTAAAGATATTGAGCAATAAACAAATAGTTGATTTAGGTTCTATTATACCGCTTACTTACTGCGTAGATGATGAGAATGAGTATAAATAATACTTATACTTTCTATGCAAAATGCACGGTGAGAGTATTGATATAAATTTATTAGCACTTTCTATATAGTTTGCCGAATTACAGAAGCAGTACATATTCTGAATACAAGTTGAGTTAAAGCAGATACTATTTATAGAGTATTATAGAGAAGCAACTTCAAAATTAAATTTATCCAGTTACTTCTCAAAAAGAGCTTAGAAACTCTTAACGAAAAGTATTTCGAGTTTTAGAGTTGGTTATCTATAATTAAAGTTTTATATAAATGTGATACTATAGGGTTTTTAGCTTAAAATTTAAAGTATTCCAAGCTAAAAACCTAAAAGGGAAGCAATAACTAACCCATGAGTAAGTTGAGTTTTATGGTTGCTTCCGTATATTACAACCAAAGGTTTTGTCTCCATTTATATATATTATACTTTTTCAAAAAGAAGATTTGACTCTTCGCTTAGGAAAGGAGTTGAATAAATGTTTTTGTTGACAATAGGTGCAACTATTTTGGCTGAGGATATTATGGAAAATATAAATCGTCAGCTTGAAGCCTTAAAAAAAGCTAATTATGATATAGTTTGGGAGCAGTATAATATTAGTGAAATAAGATTCCTAAAATGTGGCATAAAGGATAATATATTAACCAGACTAACTGATAAAAAACAATGTGAAGATTTTAAGTTTGACTTTTCAAAAATATTAACTGATACAATAATTGATTTTTGGGAGCCCAGACTTTTAAAGAGGATAATAAAAGAGAATTATTTTTATTTAACTGAAAAAGAAAAAGAATGTGTATCCAATATTGCAAGCAAGCTTTTGCAGGAAGAAAAGCCAATTATACCAGGGGGCTTTTATAAAATAACCAGACGAAATAAAATTATACGGTGCATACTCGAGTACTTAAATAT
>CALGKJ010000212.1 GCA_937930535.1 uncultured Clostridia bacterium | reverse complement strand
AGTATTCCCAAGAATTACAATATTAATCATATAATAAAAATAATTTTTTATTATATGAGAGTGCTATAGGGAAGCAATCATAAAACTTAGTTTATTGGTGGGCTAGATAAATGGTGTCAAATATATTGCTTTCTATCTAGGCTTACATACTATTTCTTCGATCCTCGTTTCCAGAATATCCTTTGCATGAGCTGGTTTCATTATTACACATGTATCAGCACCGCTTCCACTACCGCCTACAGCAACTATTCTTTCGCCGTAAGGTATTAAACCTGCATCTAGTGCCATTGTTGCTATTTCTACACATACTTTAACTCCCTGTCCAAACATTCTCAAAGTATATGCCATTATTTCCACAGGATATATGCCTCCAAATTTATTGCTGAATGCTCTTTCTGCTCCTGATAAAACATGTGTTGTTGTTAATACCTTTACGCCGCTTTCTTCAAGCTTGTTTCTGACTGCTATATCCATTTCGTTCTGTCCCTTTTCTCTAAAGCCATTTACATGTGTAACACATACAATGTTTACTTTGCAGTCCAAAAACATTTCTGCTGTGTATCCGCTATTTGATGCAGCTACGATATAATTAATATTGTTGTCTTTTGCCGCTTTAATAGCTAGCTTTACTGTTTCCTTGGTACAGCTGGCTCCTTCAGTATCCCAATACATTGTTTCCCTCCTTATCAATATAAAAAATCAATCTGCTTATTTGTAATTGTACTATTAGTATTTATCAATAAATCTCTCACCCAAATATCTCTTTATAATATCCGGGTCACTTTCATTGTTCAGCATAATGGAATCTCTATTCATATCTTCAAATATCACTTCAACTGAAGCTTCACCATCCTTAAACTGTTCAGCTACAGTTTTTTCATCTACCTCACGATATTTAATATTCTTTCTTACCTTTTCTTTTTTAACAAATTCCCTTGCGAAAAAGCTGCCCGACATCCTTATTACTCTTACATAATTCATATATTACCTCCAAATAAGTGTTTACTATAATATCATTAATATCATTCGCATTATAAAAATATATATTTATTCTACTATATTTTCTATTTTCTATCAATTACCCTTATTGCAGTTCAAATTTGTAAATACTTATGTATTAACCACTAATTTGTTTTTATAAGTCTTATAATGTCATTTTTTATGCAGGTACTTATATCTAATTCCTTTTTTAAGCCTGAGAAATCTGCAATTATTCGCTTGCTGCCGTTAGCTTCTATAACCTCGCTTATTACTCCCTCATGAAAAATCTTATGATAAACTTTTTGACCAATATTTATATTTTGACTGCAATACTTCTGTACATTGAAAGTTTCATCAAGAAACCTTGATTTTTGTACTCTTTTTTTGTATCTGTTTCTTGGCGAGTATATATATAATTCTTTTTTTGCTCTAGTCATAGCAACATAAAATAAGCGTCTTTCTTCTTCTATGGATTTTATATTTTCTGCACCCTCTCTTATGCAGGGAGCAAGTCCTTCTACAGCACCGCATATAAATGTTATGGGATATTCTAGCCCTTTTGCTCTGTGCATGGTTAGCAAATGCACTTTGTTTTCTCTGGAATAAGCATTTGACTTATCCGAAAGCTTAGCATCTATTTCTCTTATATAAGCATTGAACTGGTGCAATGAATCAAAATTTGCTGAGGAACTTTCCGCTTCATCAAGTATTTCATATAGTCCTGCTGCATTTATTCCTTTATTGGCTGCGTATTCTAATATGTAATCATCATAGCCTATTGCTGTTCTGATAAAACGTACAGCCTTTGCTGGTGTCATATCCTTGAGTCTGTTTATATTAATTCTCAGCTCCTCCAAGGCTCCAATTTGCAGATTATTTAAACCAACTTCTGTTACAAGCTTGTCTAATATATTTCCATTTAGCAGGCTTGCCTTCTCCATAGAAGCTCTGCTTATAAATCTCTTAGGCTTATTTATAATTCTTATTACATCATTTCTATTGTTTATATCCATACTTAAGTTTATATAACTTAGTATATCCTTGAATATCCAATGGTTATAAATGGATGCAGCTCCGTCTACTGCGATAAAGGGTATATTTACATCCATGAAAGCATCTATCAGTGCGCGTGACTGTATATTTGTTCTATATATTGCTGCCATTTCTGAATACTGAAAGCCCTGCTCTTTTTTCTTTCTAATAATATCTGTAATCATTCGTGCCTCTTCCTCAAAATCCTCAGGCTGTACCATAACAGGCACGTCTCCTTCTGGCTGAATTGCCTTTAAATTCTTATCATATCTGCAAGTATTATTGTCTATTACAGAAGTGGCATATGACAGAATTTTATCTGTGGTTCTATAGTTATATTTCATAAATATTTTTACACAATTATTATGCTCTTTTTCAAAGCTCTGCATTATTTCAGGATCGGCTCCGCGAAAGCCGTAGATTGACTGATCATCATCCCCGACTATAAATATATTATTTAAAGGATATGCTATCAGCTTTATTGTTTCGTATTGAACCTTGTTGATATCTTGAAATTCATCAATTAGTATATGCTTATACTTATTTTTTACAGCCTCCAGTATGCTTTTATCATCTCTTAATAGGTAATAGCAATCTACCAGCATATCATCATAATCAAATTTTCTATGCTTGTGCTTATAGCTTAGGTAATTTTCCAAAATTGCGTTAAACTGTTCCTTGCGACATACTTCCGGGTTATAGTCCTGAATATCTGACATTGTGTTCATAAAATAACCTATGTCGCTTATAAGCTCTGATATCTGCTCTTCCTCCTCAAAAAAATCCAGTTCAAGCTTACGTACTATGGTTTTAATTATATTAAATTTTTGTACCTCATCTATAAGATTGTCAAGCTTGTAACCATTATACTGCTGTAATATTCTAAAGAATATAGAGTGAAAGGTTCCAAAGCTGACCTTATCAAAATTTCTCAGTCCTGATGCTTCAGCCAGCGTTCTAAAGCGGTGCTTCATTTCCTCAGCGGCTGCTTTAGAAAATGTGACAACAAGTATATTTTCCGGCTTGACTACAGCCTTTTCCAGCATATTGCAAATTCTGCTTGTAAGAATTGTAGTTTTACCCGTACCCGGACCAGCAAGCACCATACAAGGACCCCCTAGGTTCTCTACTGCCTGCATTTGTTCTTCGTTTAGACCTGTCAAGTATTTCTTCATTTGAACACTCCTGAATGATTTATTATAAAAAATATAAATAGATTGTCTGGGTATATTTGATTAAATATTAAATTTTGAAATTGTTTCTCTATAACAATTATAGCATTGTAAATATTGAATAAAAAGAGAGCGGAAAACCTTATTAATAGCTTCCGCTCCTACTTATTATTTTAGATTATAACTCCTGACCTTTTTGGAATGCTTTTATATTTATTTCAACCATTTTTTCGGGCAGGTTCTCTCTTATTATTTCTGTCCAATCTATTTCATTTAACCCCAGTGCCTTTGTTAGTGCTCCTAGTAATACAATATTCTGAGTTCTAATATTTCCTACTTCCTCAGCAGCTTTTGTTGCGTCTATTACGGTGGTGCTGAATTGCTTTTTTAGTGCCTCTATAACTCCCTTTGGATATTCTGCCTTTCCTATTGCAATTGGCAGTGAAGGGATTTCGTAATTGTTAACCACCACTTTTCCTTGGGGCCTCAGGTATTCAACCCATCTTGCAGCTTCCATTTTTTCAAAGGAAACTAATATATCTGCCTGACCCTTTCCAATAATCGGTGAATAAACCTTTTCTCCATATCTTACTTGTGTAGTAACACTGCCGCCTCTTTGCGCCATGCCATGTACCTCTGACATTTTTACATCGAAGCCTGCCTTTAAAAGACCAGCGGTAAGTATTTTGCTTACAAGTATAATTCCTTGCCCGCCAACTCCTACTAATAAAATATTTTTAGTTTCCTTCATTATTATTCACCAACCTTTTCTATAGCATCAAATCTGCATACCTGCATACATACTTCACAGCCTACGCACATTGACTTTTCAATATATGATACTCCATCCTTGAAGAACACCGCCGGACAGCCAACTTTTAAGCACATCTTACACTTTTTGCACTTATCTGACTTAACTTCGCATTTTACCTTTGATGGAGCCAGACCTTTAATTAATATACAAGGTCGTTTTGTTACTATAGCATAGGTATCATCGCTATTCATGGCTTCATCTATTACTTCATTCATGGCTTTAAGATCGCAAGGATCTACTACTGCTACTTTTTTATAGCCAACAGCTTTCAGTATATCTACTATATCAAGCTGTACTGTTTCATCACCCATTAGTGTTTTGCCTGTTCCTGGGTTTTCCTGGTGTCCTGTCATACCTGTTATTCTGTTATCCAGTACCACAGGAACTAATTTACCTTTATTGTATACTATGTCTATAGCTCCAGTAATGCCTGAATGGAAGAAGGTTGAGTCTCCAACTACTCCAAATACCTTTTTATCCTGTCCAGATACTTCAAATGCCTTTGCCATTCCCATAGCCGCACTGATTCCTGCTCCCATACAAATAACAGTATCTATAGCTTCAAGGGGAGCCATTGCACCAAGTGTATAGCAGCCTATATCTCCAGCTACTACTGCATTTTTCTTTTTTGATATTGCATAAAAGAAGCCTCTATGAGGGCATCCAGGACATAGTACTGGAGGACGAGCCGCTATTTCTATATCAACATTTTTTGTCTCATTGGATATATTTAAAATGGATTTAGCAACAATATCCGGGTTAAGCTCATATATATTGGGCAGTAGCTCCTTACCTATGCACTTGACTCCAGCAGCCTTTATCTGTTCCTCCATAAATGGCTCCAGCTCCTCAATTATGTAGAGCGTTTCCACCTTTGATGCAAATTCCTTAATCAAATCCATTGGAAGGGGATAAGTAAAACCTAGCTTTAGGTATGATACTTTATCTCCAAAAACCTCTTTTGCGTATTGATAAGAAACACCTGCTGTCACAATTCCTATTTTTGTGTCATTATATTCTATTTTATTTAAAGATGAGGTGTTAGCAAATTGTTCTAAGGCTTTTAGCCTTTCCTCAACTCTTATGTGTGCAATTTTTGCGTTGGCTGGGGTTGCAACATATTTAGCAATATTCTTTTTATATTCCTTATGTCCTGCTTCTTTTCTTTCACCAAGCTCAACTATACTCTTGCTGTGACATATTCTTGTAGTAACCCTGAACATAACAGGAGTATCAAATTCTTCACTGATTCTAAATGCTTCTATTAGAAAATCCTTAGCTTCCTGACTATCACTTGGCTCAATCATTGCCATTTTTGAAAATCTTGCATAGTATCTATTGTCCTGTTCGTTTTGTGAGCTGTGCATGCTTGGATCATCAGCAGATATAAGTACAAAACCGCCATTTACTCCCGTATATGCATAGGTAAATATCGGGTCAGCCGCTACATTTACGCCAACATGCTTCATAGCCGCAAGGCTTCTTGCACCAGCAATAGAAGCACCTACTGCTACTTCTGCCGCTACCTTTTCATTGGGAGCCCATTCGCTATATATTACATCCTTATAATCAACCATATGCTCCAATATTTCGGTACTAGGTGTTCCTGGATATGCAGCGGCTATTGTAACTCCCGCTTCATATGCGCCTCTAGCCATAGCTTCATTACCTGACATGAGTTTTTTCACAATATTATCCCCCTTTGATTATTATTGCTATTATGATAATTCAGATGATTACTACTTTAGTTGCAGC
>CALGKJ010000211.1 GCA_937930535.1 uncultured Clostridia bacterium | reverse complement strand
TAAATATCTGATTCAGGCGAATTCAGATACTTGGCCATCTTATCATCCGATCTCAGGATCCTGCCTCCAAATCCAAGGTCATAATCGTAGCTAAGGAGGATATTCCTGCAAAGGTTGTAATAAGACCTGAAATGTTAATACAGACAAGAGTTCCAGTAGATATTACCTTACCTGTAGGTCTGACAGATATAAATCAGGCAGTAGGCAAGATGACAAAGGAGCGAATAATCAAAGGTGAGCCTATATTGGACGAAAGACTGCATATAGATAAAAAAACCACAATGGCATATGTAATTCCAGAAGGTAAAAGAGCAGTAACTATTGGTGTTAACGAAGTGTCTGCTGTTGCAGCTTTTATTATTCCTGGTGATCATGTTGATGTAATAGTTACCTTTGAGGAAAGAGACAAGGATTACGGAAACAGAAAGGTTTACTATGATAAGCATACTACAGTTGTACTTCAAAATATTCTTATACTAGGAGTGGGACAGAACATGGAAGAGGTCAAGAGCCCGGCAAAGGAAATGGTAACCAGCGTTACATTAGCAGTTTCATTAAAGGAAGCGGAAAAGCTCATACTAGGCGATGAAAGCGGTACAATAAGGCTGGCTCTAAGACCCGCAATGGATAAAACATATTCAGAGACAGGCGGAACCGTCAGAGAGGAAATAATTATTCCTAAAGGAAAGCTTGAAGTATATAAATAGGGAAGCTGATAAAATTCTTGTTAAGAAGGTGAAGCTATGGAAAAAAAGATAAAAATGCTTGTAGTCGATGACTCAGAGCAAACAAGAGAAAATGTCAAAGCCATTTTTAACTGGGAGGAAACCGTAGAAATAGCAGGTGAGGCAAAGAACGGATTAGAGGCAATAGAAATGGCAAGAGAGCTGAGACCTGATATTATACTTATGGATATAAACATGCCCGAGATGGATGGAATAAAAGCAACAAAGATAATTACTGATGAAGGGCTTGAAGGCTCTGTGATTATTATGTCTATACAAGGAGAGAAGGAATATATCAAAAAAGCTATGTCAGCAGGAGCCAGAGACTACGTTGTAAAGCCCTTTGGAGTCAATGAGCTGATTGAGATTGTCAAAAGAATATACGAAGCAGATCAGATAAGAAGAAAAAGATATACAGTACCAACACCCACAGCCAAGGTAAGAACAAAAGTAATAAGCGTTTTTTCTACAAAGGGCGGAGTAGGCAAGACAACAGTAGCCACCAATCTTGCTGTGGCAATTGCATCCATGAACAAAAAAGTAGCTTTGCTTGATTGTGATCTTCAATTTGGGGATGTTGCCATATGTCTCAATTTATATGTGAAAAATACTATAACTGAGCTTATTAAAGATATAAATAATTTAGAGCATGAAGGTGATTTAATAGACGAATATATGCTGACACATTATTCAGGAGTAAAGGTATTGGCAGCACCCATAAGACCTGAAAATGCAGAGTATGTTAAGCCTGAGCATATTAAAAAGATAGTTGATGCTTTAAGAGGACGTTATGACTATGTAATAATTGATACAGCCCAGGGCTTTGATGATACTGTAATTACTGCCTTGGATGCTTCTGATAATATTATGTATGTGTCGACCTTGGACTTGCCATCTATTAAAAACACAAAGAATGGACTTGATGTTATGAAAACCCTAAACTACTCGAATGATAAGGTTAAAATACTGATAAATAAGTCAAATGAAAGCTTTGGAGTAAAAAATACAGATTTTAAAGCTGTACTAAACGTGGATATATGGATGGTAATACCTGATGATTTAGCTTCCGTTACAATTTCGGTTAATAATGGGCATCCCCTTGTAGCTCACAGGAAAGCCTCCAATGTAGCCAAGAAAATCAATAAGCTTGCAGCTATGCTGGTAGAAGGTGAAAAGCCTAAGACAAGTATATTTAAAATAGGATAATTAGCTATCGAAGGTTGGGAGGGATAGAATGAGCTTGTTGAGAAGAATAGAGCAGGAAAAAGGGGATAATACGCAGGAGGGAAAGCTTATATCAAAGGAGACAAAAAAAGATGATCCCTATGCTGATATAAAACCTATTATACACAAAAGAATAATTGAAAGAATAGATACCTCGCTATTAAATAATACAGCAGAGGAAAAAAGGGTAAATGCACAGATAACTGATATAGTTGAGGAAATACTAAAAGAAAAAGAGATTCATATTTCTCGTACAGATAAATTAAATCTGGTAAATTATATTATTGATGAATCAATAGGCTTTGGACCTATCAGTAAATTTTTAATGGATGAAACAGTCTCTGAGGTAATGGTCAATGGTCCTAAAAAGGTATATGTAGAAAAGGCAGGCAGGCTTCAGCTTACAGAAGCAGGGTTTGAAGACAACAATCACGTTATGAGAATCATCGAAAAGATAGTAGCTCCTTTAGGAAGAAGAATAGATGAAAGCTCTCCCATGGTAGATGCTAGGCTGCCTGATGGTTCAAGGGTAAATGCTGTTATACCTCCCTTAGCCTTGGATGGGCCAACAATAACTATAAGAAAGTTTGCAAAGAAACCGCTGGATATAGGAAAGCTAGTAGAATATGGTACACTAACCACCGAAATGGCAATATTTATAGAGGCTTGTATAAAGGCTCGTCTTAATATAGTTGTTTCAGGAGGTACAGGAAGCGGAAAAACCACCACCCTTAATGTACTATCTTCCTTTATACCTGATGACGAAAGAATAGTTACCATAGAGGATGCGGCAGAGCTTCAGCTACGACAGGAACATGTTGTACGTCTTGAAAGCAGACCAGCAAATATCGAGGGCAAAGGTGCAATACACATACGTGATCTGGTAAAGAATGCATTAAGAATGAGACCAGACCGTATAGTAATAGGTGAGGTAAGAGGCGGTGAGGCATTGGACATGCTTCAGGCGATGAATACAGGTCATGACGGTTCTCTGACAACAGGACATGCCAATTCCCCCAGAGATATGCTGGCTAGATTGGAGACTATGGTATTAATGGCAGGAATGGAGCTGCCTGTAAGAGCTATAAGAGAACAAATCTCTGCTGCTATTGATATTATTGTTCAGCAATCCAGAATGAAGGACGGCAGCAGAAAGATAACTCACATTACAGAGGTTCAGGGAATAGAAAAGGATATAATTACCTTGCAGGATATATTCATTTATCAGCAGTCAGGTATTGATGATAAAGGCAGAATAGCAGGCTCATATAAGTCGTCAGGTATAAGACCAAAGTTTTTTGAGAAGCTGCAAAATACCAGAGTATACTTGCCTAATAATTTGTTTGACTGATATTTTAAATTGAACGGGAGGTGAAGGATATGCTGGGATTAATATTCTTTCTTTCATTTTTAACTACAGCAGTAGTTGTGTATTCGGTATATATTCTGCTATTTACAAGGAATAAATTGGTAGAGCGGTTACAGCCCTACTTAAACCCAGAAAAAATTTCAGCCAAGCAGGAAAAGGAAAAAGGAATACTTTGGAGGCAGGGGTTAAACGCTGTAGGAAAGACCTTCGGGAAGAGCAGGCTGGGCATCAGATACTTATTAAAGCTGGAGGAACAACTAATACAAGCCCATATACCCTTAAAGCCTGAGGAATTTATTACGATACAGATAATATTCCCAATATTTATATTGGTGTTTATGTTTTTAATAACCCAAAAGCCCTTATTATCAATAATTATTTCTATAGTATCAATACCGCTTCCTGGTTTTTATGGAAAATCCAAAAAGAGAAAAATAATGCATAAAATAGATCAGCAGCTTCCAGATACCATAATGCTAATCTCAAATTCACTAAAAGCAGGATACAGCTTTATTCAGGCAATTGATGCAGCTTCAAGGGAGCTGCCCCCTCCAATTTCATTGGAATTTTCACAGATGCTTAAGGAGATAAATCTTGGGGTAAGCACTGAAAAGGCCTTGGAGAGCTTAAGCAAGAGAATCCAAAGCGAGGATTTGGGTTTAGTCATTCTAGCAGTGATGATACAAAGGCAGATTGGTGGAAATCTTTCAGAAATACTAGATAATATATCAGAAACCATAAGGTCAAGAATAAAGGTTAAAGGTGAAATAAAGATACTTACAGCACAAGGGAGAATATCTGGAGTTATAATATCCTTACTGCCAGTAGTGCTTGGAGGAATTATTTATATGCTTAACCCCACCTATATCATTACTTTGTTTATAGAGCCAGTGGGCTGGCTTATGCTTGGCACAGCAGTAATTCTACAGTTGATAGGAATATATTCCATACGAAAAATAATACAAATTGAGGTGTAAGATATGGTAATAATAATTACGCTTACCACTTTTACAACTGTATGCTGTATACTCTATGTCATACTTGGTTTTGTACTTAAGGATAAGATAGAGATACAGCAGCGGCTTAAAAAATTTGTTACTTCCAAGGAAAAAAATTCAGGTCAGATAGATGGAACAATCTACGAAAGGTTATTAATGCCTGTGTGGGAAAGCTTGCATGCTGTTATTAAAAGAGTAACGCCGCAGAACTATATGACAGAGCTGGAAAAAAGAATAAGAGAAGCTGGAAGTCCCATGAATATAAATGCCGGAAGCCTTATATCAATTCAGGCAGGTGTTTTTTTGCTTGAAATAGTAGGAGTTATATCTATTTGGATAGCATTTCAGACACCGACGCTTAAAATATTTATAACGCTGGCACTGCTTATGACCATAACATATATTTTTCCCAAGATGCTGCTAAAACAAAAGATACAGCAGAGACAAAAGGAAATAGAAAAATCACTTCCAGATGTAATAGATATTTTAACTGTATCCATAGAAGCAGGTTTAAGCTTTGACGGTGCAATGGCTAAGCTGGTAGAAAAGATGTCTGGAGTATTGGTACAGGAATTTTCTACTGTATTAAAGGAAATGAAGGTAGGGGTTTCAAAGAGGGATGCGCTAAAGTCTTTAATTGACAGAGTTCCTGCTGACAATCTTATTACATTTACAGGTGCTGTAATGCAGGCAGATCAACTGGGAGTATCAGTGGGTAATGTTTTAAGAATACAATCATCCCTTATGAGGCAAAAACGCAGACAAAAGGCATCAGAGCTTGCTATGAAGGCACCCATAAAGATGCTGTTTCCTATGGTTTTCTTTATTCTGCCAACTGTATTTATTATTCTTTTGGGACCGGTAATTTTAAAAATTATTGAAATGTTTGGAAGTTAGTTAGGAGGTATTGTATGCTGTATAATATTAGCAGGAATAATATTGTTGCTGAGAAAATTATTATTGCAGATAGCTTTTTCAAGAGGCTTAAGGGTCTTATCGGCAGAAAATCCCTAGGCAAATCAGAGGCATTGATGCTTATGAACTGTAAGAGCATCCATACATGCTTTATGAATTTTCCTATTGATGTAGTATTCCTAAATATGAACTATGAAGTGGTACAGATTAAGGAGGGTCTACAGCCTTGGAAGATGCACGGCGGTGTGAAAAAGGCATATATGGTAGTTGAATTAGCCGAGGGGACAATATCATACAAAAACATAGCAGCAGGCGATATCTTAATAATGAAATAGAAGCAGCTTACAAATAAAAAATACAGGAGGAATAAAGAGAAACAACTTCAAAATTAAACTCCTGTATTTTTATATTTATTAGCGGATTTTAGAAAGTCTGTCATTAAGCTTGAAGCCTATAATAGCTGCCAATGCAACCTTTGCTAGATCCCCAGGTATGAAATTTAATGCACCTACCGTAAACGCCTGAATAAGACTCATGTTGGCTGCGAAGCTTAACCAAAGAACGCCAAAGGTGTATACAACAATGATACCGCCTATAAAGTTTGCAATTGCCAGCCGCCAAATATTATTTTTCTTGCCTTTTAATAAGCTGATTACTATTGCTCCTGCAAGAAAGCCTATAAGATAGCCACCTGTAGCGCCTGTTATGACTCCAATGCCTGCTGCGCCGTTGGAGAATACTGGTGCGCCTATTGCACCCAGAAATAGAAATACTAATACGCTGAGTCCTGCTTGATAAACATTCAGTACGCTGCCTGCCAGCATTATTACCAGAGTTTGTGCTGTTACTGGTACTGGCGGTATTGGTATTGAGATATAACCTGATACTGATATAAGTGATGCAAATAGTGCTACATATACTAAATCCCTAATCTTGCTTTGATAGTTGTTCATTAAGACACCCCCGATTGTTTATTACTAGATAATTATAAAAAAACAGGGTTGCATTGTCAACCTGAATAATATAAAAGGTTGACAATGATTCGATATTTTTATATGAAATATATAGTATTTGCTAGATTATTAGAATTATATGGAGTATTTCATACTATATTTAAGCTCAGGTCCTCATATCCTATTTCAATGGATGGAGAAAACTGGATATAATTGATATAATAAATATGTATTATTAATCAACTTGAGGAGGATGATATATGTTATTAGAAGAAATTAGAGATTTGCCACAAAAAGTAGTAGAAAACCTTGATGGAGATGTTGAAGGACTCAAAGTATATTTTGTTCAAGATTTTGACTTAAGTTTATTAAAAAGAATGGTTAATTTTGGACTAAATATATTTGGCGAGTTAGGAATGGATGAATGGGGACTCGTACCACAAATAAGACACGGTAACGTTTATGTTCTGAAGGAAGATGATAAAAAAGAAATACTGGGTCTGGCAATCTTAATGAGAGATTGGGAGGACGCAGATAAAGCCTATTTGTACGATTATGCTATAGCTGAAGAACATAGAGGCAAAGGCTTAGGCTATCATTTTTTGATTTCTATTTGTAAAAACCTAAAACAACAGGGCTTTCACAAAATGAGCCTGACTGTTGATGTTTCCAATGAACCAGCAATTCGTCTGTATAAGGATAAACTAGGTTTTGAAATAATTAAATTTAGCAAGGATGAATATGGAAAAGGGCACGATAGGTACATAATGAGACTTGACTTGGAAAAAATAAGGTAACTTTTTATATATAGGTTTTGGACTTACTTAAACAGAAATAATTAACATAAGAGCTTTCTGAGCTGCAGCTGACAAGTTTCAGCAGTGCTTGGAAAGCTTTAAATTATTTATACTATAGAGAAACAACTTCAAAATCAAATTTATCTATAAAACATATTACTCTAATAAAATAAATACTTTTAGACAATAATATTTGCATATATTTAAAAAATGTTATATTTTATATATAGCAAGTAAACCATAAACGTCAAATATACCAGTCTGTTACTGTATTTGCAAGGAATCTCTGTGTTTTCTTATAAATACAGTAATGGATGGCTGTATTAGTAAAGCGAGGAGGAATATGGATGGATAGAAATGAGATAATTTTTCTGGAAGACAAAAGCCGACATATAAGAAGGCTTATAGTAGATGAAATAGGCAAGCTGGGAGTAGGTCACATAGGAGGCTGTTTATCAGCAGTAGAGGGACTTGTTGTATTATATTACAAAGCAATGAATATAGATCCCAAAAACCCGCATATGGAGGGAAGAGATCGCTTCATAATGTCAAAGGGTCATGCGGGTCCGGCCTTATACGCAGTTCTTGCTGATAAAGGCTATTTTGATATCAGTGAATTGGACACCCTCAATAGACCTGAGACTAACCTTCCAAGCCACTGCGATATGCTCAAAACTACAGGCGTTGATATGACAGCAGGATCATTAGGGCAGGGTATATCCTGTGCTGTTGGAATGGCTAAGGCATCAAAGATAAAGAAGGATAATGCGTACATATACTGTATGGTAGGAGACGGAGAAACTCAGGAGGGTCAGGTTTGGGAAGCTGCTATGTTTGCAAGTCACAGCAAGCTTAATAATCTTATTGCCTTTACTGATAATAATAAAATGCAAATAGATGGCAATACAAAGGAGATCGTAAGTGTTGAGCCCCTTGCTGACAAATGGGCGGCTTTCGGCTGGAATGTACTAAGTGTAGATGGGCATAACGTGGAAGAAATATATAATGCAATAATAGAAGCAAAGAAGTCTACAGATAAACCAAGCATGATAATACTTGATACAATAAAGGGCAAGGGCGTATCCTTTATAGAAGCTATGGGTGCAGCCAACCACAGTACACCGATTAGTGAAGAGCAAAGAATAAAAGCATTGGAAGAATTAAAATAAGGTGGTGAGATAGATGTACGAAAACGTGGAAATGAGACAAGTGCTTGGAAATGTATTAGAAGAACTGATGGATAAGGATGAAAGAATAGTAGTAATAGATGCGGATTTAGCAAAAGCAAATGGTACGCTGAATCTTAGAAAAAAATTCCCCGAAAGAGCATTTGATATAGGAATAGCAGAGCAAAATATGGCAAGTGTGGCTGCCGGTATGGCGGCATATGGCTTTATTCCATTTATATGCTCCTTTACTCCTTTTACAACAAGAAGAATATGTGATCAAATAGCAATATCAATTGCATACGCAAAGAGAAACGTTAAAATAATAGGAACAGATCCGGGAATAACTGCTGAGCTTAATGGCGGTACTCATATGAGTATGGAGGATATCGGCGTAATCAGAAGCATACCCAATATGGTAATATTCGAGCCGGTAGATGCAGTACAATTAGCAAAGGCAATGCCAAAGATAGTAGAGTATGACGGTGTTGTATATATAAGAACCTTAAGAAAATCCTCTCCTATAATATTTAGTGACGACTACGAGTTTGATTTATTTAAAGCAGACACAATCAGAGAGGGTAAGGATGTGACTTTATTTGCCGCAGGCATTATGGTAAAGGAAGCTTTGGAAGCAGCAGATATACTAAAGGCAGAAGGTATAGAAGCGGAAATAATCAACATACACACTATCAAACCTATTGACAGAGAAGCCGTAATAACATCAGCAAAAAAGACAGGGGCAGTTGTAACCTGTGAAAATCATAATGTTATGGGTGGATTAAAGAGTGCAGTTGCAGAGGTGCTTATAGAGGAATGCCCAGTACCACTGAAGGCAATAGGTGTTCAGGATCACTTCGGTGAGGTTGCTAAGCTTGACTATTTAAAGAAGAAGTATCATATGACAGCCAATGATATTGTAGAGGCTGCAAATCAGGTTATAGCTAAAAAGAGATAAAATACAGCAGTCTGGTTATTCCAGACTGCTGTACATTTTTATAAGCTTTTCAATATTCAAGTCTACAGGGTTGTTCATTATATCTGGATGCATACTCATTAATGCGAGATTTTCAATATCCTGCTTTACTATACCAGCATCCTGAAGTGTAATTTTCATGCCTGTATATTTTTTCATCTCCAGTATCTTGTCAGCCATTTCATAAGCATCACAGAAGCCAAGCTGTCTTGAGAATGTATGAAGTCTGCCATTTTCTGCTTCTGCATTTATCCTGACAAAGGAATCCAGGGTAAATGCACAGGCCTCGCCGTGGGAAATACCATATAAGTTTGTGAGAGGGTATGAGCAGGCATGTATACCTGCGGTTTTGGGGTGAGAAAATGCAAGTCCTGCTGTAACGCTGGCTTCGCACATTTTTTCTCTTGCTGATAAGTCCGAGCCATCTTCATAAGCCTTAAGCAGATAATCAAATACAAGCTTGGAGGAATGTAAAGCCAACGCATCACATATGGGCTGATGATTTTTACTCCAAAAGCCTTCCAATGCATGAGACAGCACATCAAAGCCGGTTGAGGCGGTAATATTTGCAGGCATTGATAAAGTCAATACAGGATCAATAATGGCACAGCTAGGGTAAAAATTATCACTTGTAAAAGGCATTTTTACACCACGATGGGGATCTGACAGCACTGAAACACAGGTTACTTCGCTGCCTGTTCCCGATGTAGTGGGAATTGCGACTATAGGCAAATGGTTGTCAGGCAGTTTTCTCTTTCCGCTGTGAAACGCAGTAGCAGGATATGGAGTCATACAAATACTTGCTGCCGCTTTTGCGCAATCCAGAGAGCTGCCTCCCCCCAAAGCTACAATAAATTCAATATTTTTTTCCTTGATTACTGCAACACAGTCATCTACATTGTCAACTGTAGGATTGGGAGTAATCTCCGAAAAAATTTCTGTAATTAATCCCTTTGAATACTCTACAATTTTATCTGTAAGTCCATTTTGTATAAAATATGGATCACTCACTAAAAGTCCATTTTTTAGATTGGTTTCTTTAAATATTTTATATAAAGATATTAATTTATTGCTTCCAAAAATTATTTTGACTGGCTGGGTATATACCCAATTCATTTACATCCCTCCAATTCAAAGAAATACTATAATTATTATTATTAAACATTTAGAATAATAATCCTGCTATGTAAAAAAATTAACAAAAACACACATAAGATATAATAAAAGTCACTAAATAAATATAGCAGGAAAATTATAACTGATGCAGAATAGATAAATAATAGTAAAAAAATGAAGCTTGTTTAATTTAATATTTCAAAAATTATTTTTGGAGGTAGCTATGAAGAGTTTTAGAAAAGAGCTTTGGTTTGAAACTAGAAACAGAAGAGAGTATATTAATATTACTCCCACAATTGCAGAAGCTTTGAGAGAAAGCGGTATAAAGGAAGGTCTGCTTTTATGCAACGCTATGCATATAACCTCAAGCGTATTTATAAATGATGATGAATCAGGCTTGCATAATGATTTTGAAAAATGGCTGGAAAAGCTGGCACCAGAAAAACCTTACTCCCAGTATACGCATAATGGCTTTGAAGACAATGCTGATGCACATTTAAAGCGTACTATAATGGGCAGAGAAGTAGTAGCAGCTGTAACAAATGGCAAGCTGGACTTAGGACCCTGGGAACAAATATTTTATGGAGAATTTGACGGCAAGCGTAAAAAAAGAGTATTGGTGAAGATAATAGGAGAATAGTTATCTATAATAGAGAAACAACTTCAAAATAAAAGCTTTCCAGTTGTTTCTCACAAAGAGATTAGCAACTCTTAACGAAAAGTATTTTGAGTTTTAGAGTTGGTTATCTATAAAAAAGGCACTGTAAAAACAGTGCCATTAAAAATCTGTTGCCTAAATTATACTAAACCTTGAGCCTTCATAGCTTCAGCTACTTTTATAAAGCCTGCTATATTTGCGCCTACGACCAAATTATCTTTATGACCATACTTTTCAGCAGCTTCGCTGGCATTCTTATAGATATTAACCATTATATCCTTAAGCTTAGCATCAACTTCTTCAAATGTCCAATGCAGTCTCATGCTGTTTTGTGACATTTCAAGTGCAGATGTAGCAACGCCGCCTGCGTTAGCAGCTTTTGCCGGAGCAAATAGAACGCCGCTTTCAATAAATACCTTTGTAGCTTCTAGTGTTGAAGGCATGTTTGCACCTTCGCCCACAGCTTTAACACCATTCTTAACAAGGATTCTAGCAGACTCTTCGTTGATTTCATTTTGAGTAGCACATGGAAGAGCTACATCACATGGAATCGTCCAGATGTTTGCACAGCCTTCATGATATTCAGCAGTCGGGTACTCTTTAACATACTCGGAGATTCTCTTTCTTTCAACTTCCTTTAATCTCTTAACTGTATCAAGCTTTACTCCGTCCTTGTCATATATATATCCATTTGAATCGCTAAGTGCTACAACTTTGCCGCCAAGCTGTTGAACCTTCTTGGTTGCATATATTGCAACGTTACCGGAACCAGATATAACTACTGTTTTGCCCTCAAAGGACATGCCCTTAGCTTTTATCATTTCATCTACAAAGTATACAAGACCAAATCCAGTAGCTTCAGTTCTTCCCAAGCTTCCGCCGTAGGTTAAGCCTTTGCCTGTTAAAACGCCTGCTTCATAAGCGTTTTTAAGTCTCTTGTATTGTCCATACATAAAGCCTATTTCTCTGCCGCCTACGCCGATATCCCCAGCAGGAACATCAACATCCTGACCAATATGTCTGTACAGTTCAGACATAAAGCTTTGGCAGAATCTCATTACTTCAGCATCTGATTTGCCTTTTGGATCAAAGTCAGAACCGCCTTTGCCGCCGCCTATTGGAAGACCTGTAAGTGAGTTTTTGAATATTTGCTCAAAGCCAAGGAATTTTATTATGCCAACATATACTGATGGATGGAATCTTATGCCGCCTTTATAGGGTCCGATTGCACTGTTGAACTGTACTCTAAAGCCGCGGTTTACATGAACCTTGCCATTGTCATCCATCCATGGAACTCTAAAAATTATTTGTCTTTCAGGCTCTACTATTCTTTCTGCTATGCCTAAATCTATGTACTCTGGATGTTTTTCTAGAACTGGTACTAATGACTCAAGTACCTCCTGAACTGCTTGGTGGAACTCTTTCTCATTAGCATTTCTCTTAACAACTCTTTCAAAAAGTTCACTTACATATTGTTTTGCATCCATTGGTAATCTCCTCCCGATAATTTTAATATTTTATATATTAAGCAATTGTCTTGCGATACAGATCAATTATCTGACAATTGCCTAAAAACGAAGTAAAGCATTCAATATTCTAAAAACTACGTATTTTGTATACAAAGTTTATCTATAAAAAATAAGTTTGCTTTTATACTGTTGGCGTTAATTTATTAACGAACAAACTATTTGTACTCAAGAAACTTAACGTATCTACACTATATTTTATAACAAATTTGAATAAATAATTCAAGCCATTGCATTTTATTTAAAATTAATAATCTTATTATTCGTTGTGCTACTATAAAATCCTTCTCTGATAAGCTGCACAGGTCGTGGCAAATATTTTAGAGTAATATCTCACTCAAATATTCCCACCGATTAGTAAAAATGATTTAAAAACTGTCAAATATTCAAAGTACAGCTTATATATATATATAATAATACAAAATATTAATAAATACAAATTGTACAGCATACATGTAAAGTAATAAGCAGCTTGATTGTATCTGCTAAAGGGAGAAGGGGGAGCATAGATGAAAAAAGTACTCACGACTTGTGGTTATTGTGGATGCGGATGTAATTTTTATGTTGATATAAGAAACAATGAGGTTATAGGTGTGACTCCGAAGCAAGATCATCCTGTAAGCCGTGGCAGACTTTGCGTTAAGGGCTGGCAGGGACACAGTTTTGTCAACCATCCTGATAGGCTAAGGCATCCTTTAATAAAGCATGAGGACGGATATTTTAAGGAAGCTACCTGGAAAGAGGCAATTGAATTTACTGCCAAAACCTTAAAGGGTATTATTAGCAGGCATGGAGGGGATTCAGTTGGTGTTTTTTCATCAGCAAGATGCACCAATGAAGAGAATTACTTGATGGTAAAGCTGACCAGAGCCGCTTTAAAAACCAGCAACATAGACCACTGTGCTCGTCTCTGACACAGTCCTACTGTGGCTAGTTTAGCTGCTGCCTTTGGAAGCGGTGCTATGACTAATTCTATAGAGGAGTTGTCAAGCGCAGATGCAATATTTATAATCGGCTCAAATACAAGTGAACAGCATCCTCTTATTGCCATGAGAATTATAGAAGCTGTAAAGAAAAATAACGCCAGACTTCTAATAGCAGATCCAAGAAAAATACCACTCACAGAATTTGCTGAAGCCTACGCACCTTTGACTCCCGGAACAAACCTGGCTTTTATAAACGGAATGTTGAATGTAATTATAACAGAGGAACTGATAAAGGAGGAATTTGTAAATAGCAGAACAGAAGGCTTTAAGGAGTTTAAGCAGTCTATTATAAAATATACGCCTGAGGCAGTGTCGGAAATTACAGGTGTTGATGCAGATACAATAAGAACCTTTGCCAGAATTTATGCAAAGGCTCAAAAGGGCTCTATTGTATATGCAATGGGTATAACACAACATGTTACTGGGACAATGAATGTATCAGCTCTTGCAAATCTAGCAATGTTAACTGGACATATAGGAAGAGAATCAACTGGAGTAAACCCTCTTCGGGGACAAAATAATGTTCAGGGTGCCTGCGATATGGGAGCACTGCCTAATGTTCTGCCAGGCTACCAGCCATTAAATGATGAAAAAATCCTTGAGAAATTTAAAAGCAGCTGGGGTGAGGCTTCTAATTTTGGTAATGGGATGACAGCGTCCCAGATGATGGAGGAGGCTGCAAAAGGCGGTATAAAATCCTTGTACATATTAGGTGAAAACCCCATGGTATCAGATCCTGATACACAGCATGTGGAGGAAGCCTTAAGCAATCTGGAATTTCTTGTTGTTCAAGACATTTTTATGACTGAAACTGCTAGATTTGCTCATGTTATACTGCCTGCAACAAGCTATCTGGAAAAGGATGGGACCTTTACAAACACAGAAAGGCGTGTTCAAAGAGTAAGAAAAGCAATAGAACCTGTTGGCGACAGTAAAGCCGACTGGGAAATAATATGTATGCTGCTTAAGGCTTTTGACTGTTATGCCGAATATGAATCACCCGAAGAGATCATGGATGAGATTAGAGCTTTAATTCCAAGCTATGCTGGAATCACTTATAATCGCATAGAGCGGGTTGGCTTGCAGTGGCCTTGCCCTGACATAATGCGTCCGGGAACTGCATTTTTGCACAAGGATAGATTTTCAAGGGGCTTGGGAAGGTTCAGCATTAATGAGTATAGAGGACCTGGAGAAGCGGTTGATGAGGAATTTCCATTGATTATGACTACCGGTCGTATTCAGCACCATTATCATACAGGCACTATGACAAGAAGATCTTGGGCTTTAAATAGAGAATATCCTCATGGCTTTATAGAGATTAATCCCTTTGATGCAGAAAGATTTGGAGTGAAAAGCGAGCGTAAGGTTAAGGTGACCTCCAGAAGAGGAAGCCTGACAACAACTGCAATTATTACCTCTAAAGTAAAGCTAGGTGTTGTTTTTATGCCCTTTCATTTTGGGGAAGAGGCAGCAAATAAGCTTACCAACAGAAATTTTGATCCAGTGTCCCAAATACCAGAATTAAAGGTTTGTGCAGTTAAGATTGAGGGGGTGAGCTAGACAATGTATTTAATAAAAAGCGATAATCTGCAAGCACTGTTGGATAAATGGTCTCAAAGCTTTAAACTTATTGTGCCTGCAAATGAAAATGGATCGGTAATGTTTCTGCCCTATGAAAAGGATGCATTTACAATGGACTATATAAATCCTTGCATGCCGGCAAAGGAATTTTTATTTGAACAGAAGGAAAGTCTGTTTAATTGGAAGATTGATGGTACACTGCATATAATGCGGAGCAACACAAACAAACTAGAGGATAGAATCATCTTCGGGGTTAGGGCATGTGACGCTTATGCAGCTGCATATCTAGACAGATTTTACATAGAAGAATATAGGGATACCAATTATGCAGAAAGAAGAGAAAATTCTTATATAGTGGCTGTTAATTGCATAAATCCGGGGAAAAACTGCTTCTGCACCTCTACAGGAATAGGACCCTTTGCTAAAAAAGGATATGATCTTTCCTTTACACCTCTTGGTGAAGATTATCTTGTAGAATTAGGATCTCAGAAAGGAAAGAAACTAATTGAGCCGGTAAAACACTTGTTAACAGAAACCAGTGATTATATTTTAGCTGAAAAGGAGGTGCTTCAAAGTATTGTTGAAGATAAGTTTATAAGGACTGTTAATCTTCTCAATATGCCTTATGTAATGGAAGCAACCTTTGATAGTGGTATCTGGAAGGAAATTTCCAAGGCTTGTATTGGCTGTACTGGCTGTACAAATGTTTGTCCTACTTGTACATGCTTTAATATTGTAGAAGAACAGCCTTGCTATAACGAAGGATGCAGAGTAAGGTGCTGGGATTCCTGTCAGAGTGATTCCTTTACAAGAAATGCAGGTAACCATAACCCTAGAAATGAAATATCAAGGGTAAGATATAGAATATATGATAAATTAAAATACATTGAGGAAAGGTTTCAGTATAAGGGCTGTACTGGCTGCGGCAGATGTATAGAGGTTTGCCCTTCCTTGATTGATATAATTGAAATTGCCTCTAAGCTGAAGAATGAATACAAGGTGGGTATAGAAAACAAACGTAAGAAAGCAGGCTCCTTTGAAATATGCGGCAGTGACCATCATGAGAGGTGTGAGCACATATATACTCCACAAGCCGCCATAATAAAGGACATTATTCAGGAAACCCGTGATATAAAAAGATTTATAGTAGAGTACGAGGATAAGACACTACATGATAACTATAAGTTTATGGGACAGTTTTTTGAGCTTACTATATTTGGAGTCGGCGAAATAGCTATATCCATACCCTTTGGACCATCTCAAAGGGACTACTTTGACTTTTGTGTTAAAAAGTGCGGAAGAGTCACAAATGCAATGCATGAGCTTAAAGCTGGAGATAAGCTTGGTCTGCGGGGACCATTTGGAAAAGGCTTTCCCTATGAGGAAATGAAGGGTAGAGATATATTAATAATTGGAAGCGGTGTAGGTCTGGCTCCCGTACGTACTATGATAGTCCGTATAATAGAAAACCTGAAAGAGTTTGGCAAGCTTGTAATAATCGCTAGTGCTACCTCCTATGAAGGCTTGGTGTATAAGGAAGATCTCATTAAATGGAGTGATATTGAAGGTGTAGGGGTGTATTATGCACTTAGCAGGCATACGGATAAGGTTCAAGCGCATGTTGGATATATAAATGATTTGCTTCCTAACTTGGATTTTGATTGGAAAAACTCCACCTCTATCATTTGTGCTTCTCCAAGACGTATAAAGGCAGTAGCTAAGGATTTACTCAGCTTGGGAATGGAGGGAAAAGATATATTAACTTCCTTGGAGACCCATATGCGCTGTGGTATCGGCAAATGCGGACACTGTAAGGTGGGAAATAAATATATGTGTGTAGATGGACCAGTATTTAATTATGACGAAATGCTGGCGTTACCACAAGAGTTTTAATTATAAAGCCCGGCTAAGCAATTATGTCGGGCTTTACACTCTTATGCTTTTAATGATATTTTCTGCAAACTGCTTGGCTTTTAAATGTATATCCTCTACCAGCATTACTGCCCCGGGATCGTTGGCTGTAATCATAATGGAAAAGTAGGGCGGCAGATAGAAGCCTTTATTTATACATAAAGCATCTATTAGCTGCATGGCCACAGAATCACTGCCGGAATTGCCAGATACTATTACACCCGCAAGGGCTTTATTCTGAAAGCTGGTTTTGCGATACAAGGCAGTTAGTCTGTTTACTACAGCGGTTAAATTTGCCGATAAAGCATCATTGTAATTGGGACATAACCAAATTACAGCATCTGACTTTTCTATAGCAGGAAATATTTCTTCAACCATAATACCACCATAAAAGCAGCTACTCTGCTGACTAAAGTGTATGCAGGTTTTAAAGGAACAGCCTATACAGTCGAGAACCGTTCCATTTTCTACATGCAGCTCATCTATCTTACAGTCAGCCAAATGCTGTCTTATCATATTCCACAAAGCAAGGGTATTGGAGGTTTCGTGATAGCTTGAGTGCAGTGCTGTAATATAGGGCTTTTTCGTCTTTGGAATACGGAACGCCTCAAAACGCTGTCCAAGCTTCTTGCACATTTCAATGCAAATATCTTCCAGAGACATATCCATTGTTATCTGCCACGTCAGAAAATTAGATAGTGAGCCTGTTGCCTCTATGACTGGATGACCGGGGAAGCTGCATCCCAACTGGTTAAGCTGAAAGACTATGTCAGCAGCGGTGCTTTTGGTATTCAGTTCATTAGGGCTATGGATTAGAACTACGGCCGATGAGCCATATAAACTGTTTTCCCCATTTTCATACATTTCTGATATTATTTCAGAGACAGGCAGGCAGAAGCCTGCTTTATTTAATTCTACAGCAACAACTATTTTTTTGTTTCTCATGTCAGGTATACTGCCTGACAAAACATTTATAGCTGTTTTATCAGCAATTAAAGCTTGCAGCATCGAATTTAGCAGCTTAGACATTTTTTCGGGTTTAATAATATAAAGTGCATCAGCTATACCAATCATAAAATGCTCTCCAGCTTCTTATATGTAGACTCAAGCCTTATCATTAACTCCTCGGGTATATTATATCTTTCAATTTCTGTACCGTTGGGGGTAAGCCTGTTTTTACAGCCAAAGTATACGCCGCCCATATATGTGGCACCATAATGCCATTGTCCGCTGATGGTAGCAATAATGGAATAAGCACCAGAGGATAATGCAGGAGCGATATATGGCTTAAAGCCAGTTGCTCTTACTTCCATATTTGCTGTTCTTGCCTTTTCGGTTAGATAAAGAGAAAGCTCGTTGTCGTAGCTATCCATACTGTTGGCAATTACTAAATGTTCTCCATGAGGTCCAAAGGCTCTTCCTTTTTTTTCGTAATCAAAGGTTTTGGGGTTTTGTCTTGCGTAGTATACAGCTCTGGCATGCATTACACCAAGACCATAACCTCGTATCTGGTCGGAAGCAAGCCCTTTAAAGTCATATTTACCAGTATCATCTATATTGCTGGATAAAAAAGCAGATTTACAAAGCAAATCTACCGGATCCGATACAACTGCAAAGATGCCTTTGAAATTACTTGCTCTTGCGGCTTTTGCATAGTAGTTTACCAGCTTGGAATTACCTTCAAACTGGAGCATTCGTACATCACCGGAGGTTCCACTTAGCGAAGGTACTCCGACAGTCACACAAAACACAAACATATCACAATCAAACAATTCTTCCTCATTCAAAGGCTTTACTTCTGGTAAGCTTATTGCTGTATCGGGAGATAGTATTTGATTAGCTTCAAAAGCCCACCGTGATACTTTATTATTGTCCAGATCAAATATGCCTATAGAGGAAATATACTTTTCTCCAAGCATCCTAAGTCCTGTCACAAGAGTACCGCCTACATCCCCAAGTCCTACTACATTAATTTTCCATTT
>CALGKJ010000210.1 GCA_937930535.1 uncultured Clostridia bacterium | reverse complement strand
AGAGCCAAAAAAGGCTTTATGGTATCAAAGCATCTTAAAAATTACGGCTTTAACAACCTTGCCGAATATGTAATGACCACCAATAAGTGCCTTTTTATAAGACACAAAAAAGCTACATACTATCTTACAAAATGGATTAATGGCAGTGAAATAAGCTTCAACAACAAGGAAAGCATATTAGAATGCACTAAGCTGCTGGCTGATTTCCATGAAAGCTCAAAGGGCTTTGTTTTGACTGATGATTTTAGAATAAAAAAAATATACGGCAGGCGGGAAAAACAATTTAGTAATAGATGGGATGAAATAAAAAATATAATAAATCAACTGCGTAAGAAAAAGAATACTTCAATATTTGACAAGCTTTACATAGAAAGCTATACAATTTTCAAACCCTACTATCAATTGACAAAAAAACTGCTATCCAATAAGGAATTTGCAAAACTGGCAAAGAGCATGGAGCAAGAAGCCTATGTATGTCATGACAGCTTTTATTATCAAAATATACTTCTGTCCGATGAAACACATTTTATAATAGACATGGAATCATGTACTCTTGATATGCCTATAAGCGACCTTGGACACTACATTAGAAGAATATTATCACGTAACAAATATATGTGGGACTTCGACCTATGCAAGCAAATAATTGAGTATTATAGCTTTGTCAGAGAGCTTTCAAAGGAAGAAATAACTGCATTATTTGGAATAATAGTGTTCCCTCATAAATATTGGAAGTTGGGCAAAAAGAAGTATATAAAACAAAAAGACTGGTCAGAGCAAAAATATATAAAAAAGATGAAAAAACTATTGCAACAGCAGGAGTATATCGATATTTTTATTAAGCAATATAAAGCTTATTACAATATTAGTTTTTGAAACTTTGAAAAATATTCAATATCTTTGCATTAAATAGTAAATTATTCAAGTTCAGCACTGGTAAAGAGCAAAATAAAATATTATAATTAATGTATATGAAAGTGCATTGGAGTGTTATCATGAAAAAGTATACAAAGGATTATATTAAGATACTAAATGAAGGACATCAAATTAAAAGAGCAATTGAAGAAAAGTATAAAACACTAAAAGACTTTTGTGATATCGAAAAACCTGAGCTTGCCCAAAAGTCTATATATAACTACTGCGGAATTAACAAGGTTAGATCTACTAAATTTAAGTTGTACATTACAAAGATACTAGACCTCGGCTATAACGAGTTAGTATTAACCCCTGTTAATCAAGTAAAAAGATACGTAAATAATATGTTCTACAGCATACACCTGTATAATAGTGAAGATGATGTTGAGATCTTTGATACATTATTTGCTTTGTGCAAGCAATATAATCTGCAAACAGAGATTGCAGTAATGATGCGAAACTATGCAAAGAATCTGTATTACAGAAATCAGCTTACAGAAGCTATAAACATGTATAATCAAGCTGTCGAATATGTCTTAAGCAATAAGCTTGATACAAGCGAACTGGTTTTGTTTTATAGTGAGCTGGCGGACATATATTTTAAGGAAAAGGATCTCTTTAGATCTAATGAAAATTTCGAGTTGGCAAAGCAATATCTGGACAATGAGACAACAAACGATAGGGCAAAGTATTACTACTATTATTATAGGGGAATAGCAACAAATAAGTCTGGAAGATACGAAGACGCAAGAAACTATTTTAATGAAGCATTAAAACACGCAGTTGTAAATAGTGAGTTGGTTAGTCAAAAGGGTGCTGCGTTGTTGAATATAGGCAATGCTTATAAATTTGAGTCTAACTATAAGGAATCATCAAGGTATTATTTTGCGGCTGTACTTTATTTCCATGATAGTGATATACATGGAAAGAGTGCCATACTAAATAACATTGCAGATAACTGTTATAAGCAGGAGAAATATGATGAAGCGGCTAAGTACATTGAGCAAGCATTACTGATCGCTACTCAAAACGGACTATCAAGTGCTAGTTTAATTCTTGCACAAACCAGTGCTGAACTAATCATGCTTAATAATAAAGAAAAATCTCCATTTAAACACTATTTTAACGCTCTTAGGAATAGTGTTAACTGTCCGGTAGACAAATATATAATAATAGA
The DNA here is from genome assembly GCA_937930535.1 of uncultured Clostridia bacterium. Taxonomy (GTDB): domain Bacteria; phylum Bacillota; class Clostridia; order Lutisporales; family Lutisporaceae; genus CALGKJ01. The sequence continues at coordinate 9,917 of CALGKJ010000210.1, read as the reverse complement.
AAATATTATAACTATAATCAATATTATTCAAACTGAAGGAGATCTAATAGAACTGAAAGAAATTCTTAGTTATTTGAAGTCTATTACAGAAAATGATGAATATATGCATGATTTGTATTCCTGCATTGGGAGAATAAATGAAAAGCTAGAAGCAATGAAGGGAATGAGTTGAATTGAAAAAGGGTAGGCACTATTTGAGCTGCATTATTTTAACTGTAATATTGTTATTGCTATATTCACTTTCAATACGCTTACAGGAAGATAAAATTGCGGCAACAGTACATGATCCCTATAACCCAAACATAATAATGCCTCAGATTAAAATAGCAGTAATCATAGATGATCCATATAATTCAACTAGAGTAGTACCTCCTGCAAGGCTTTCAAACTTGTAAATCTGGAAATATACATTTAGCTTTATGCTTTTAAATCAATATATGTAAAATAATGTATGGGACTATAAAAAAAGTTTCAGGTAATCGTATTGTATTTTTAGACATCATTCGACATATTACTGCTAAATAACTTAATTTTCTTTCCTGTTTAATTCAAATTTTCATAGTTTTGCTATATCAAACGCCCATGTGGCGTTTTTTTATTCCTTCAATGTACCATATTATTCCACAACTGCACTTGCCAACGAATTTACTATCATGTACAATAATTTATGGGAACACATTATAAAAAATTCCAATCCCAATGGAGGTGTTGCTTATTGAAAGAAAAATAAAAAGCTGGGTTTCCCCAGCATCCACAAGTGTAACAGAATCCCACCTGACAAATGATATTCTGTAAACACTTATACTTAATAGTATAACACAAAACGGTTGATGAACCAACAGTATTAAACGTAAAAAGGGAAAGGAAGTAGAGTATGAACAGTATAATAAATAGAGATTTAGAAACTCCAGAAAATGATTCTCCGGATTACATAGAAAATGATAATACAGATGAAACTCCTAACGATTATATAAATTAGAAATAGCAGAAGTTAATTCTAAAAAGCTTAACACTATAGCTTCTGAACATCTAATAAAACCGATGGATTTTTAAGAATTCATCGGTTTTTATACAATAAAATGTAAATAAAGATATATTTTCTATTTAAACTCTGTCTCAGCTTATTATAGTACTTAAGGATATGATATAATCAAAATGTGGATTATTGCCATTAAACAACATAAGTTAGGGATGAGAGGGAATATGATAACATTTCTAATGGATATTAATGATGTTAAGACAAGAAATAAGCTTGAAGATATATATACCAAATATAAACAGGATATGTATTATATTGCATTTAAAATACTTAATAATGTTCATGATGCACAAGATGTTGTTCAATCGTCTATATTAAAGCTTGTTAATTATCTGGGCAGGATCGAAGATATAGAGTGCAGTAAAACCAAAGCATTAGTCACTACCATTGTCAGAAATGGAGCGATAGATTTATATCGCAGAAAGCAAAAACATTCATTTATGCAGTTGGATAAAATGGGAGAATGCATAGTGGATGAGAGTGCATCTCTTGATGAAATGATAATACTTATTGGAGAAGCCAAATGGCTGGCAGAAAGGCTGTCTGAATTAAATACAGAATATGCTGAAATACTGACTTTGAAATACTATTATGAATTCACGGATTCCGAAATAGCTGAGCTGTTAAATATTAGACATCAAAATGTCAGGACACGCTTGCACAGAGCTAAAAAATCTCTTAAAAAATTAATTGAAAAAAACAATGAAATGCAAAAGTAATGTCGTATATGAATAACCTTCTATAATCAATAAGTTATATAAGATATTTCTATTTAAAATTACATAATTTCAGAATAAAAATAAATATTTAAAAATTAGTGTAACATATTATAACCTTCCTCGTTACTTAGTAATGAAGGGAGGTTATTTTAAACTGGACAAGCATATCACAAAGCTTAAATCAGTGTAGATATGTAAGATAACAGTTTAGTAGCAAAAATGACGTATATATTCGGGCAGAGCTATTAGAAATTATTTATCGAAAAATTAAAAATGGAGGTTGTTTTTATGAAAAACAAGAAAGCTATTAGAATTTTCAACCTTTTACTATCGGCTTTATTGGTAGTAAGCTTGTTCAGCACAAACGTTAATTTTGTTGAAGCTAGTCAAGCAGATAAGGTAATGGCATCACTAGGAGTAAATAATTTAATATCTTATAAGGAAGACGTAGAAGGTAATCTTAATGGTCCAGAAGATTTTACAGTAGATAATAATGACATATACTTACTGGATTCAACAGACAATAAGGTAATCAAATTTAATAATGGTAAAGTTGTAGATACAATAAAGCTTAATGACAAGGCTTTAAAAATCGCAAGCAAAAACAAAAATCTTTATGCCTTAAATATTGATTTAACTATTACTAAATATGATGCAAATGGCAATGCTTCCTCTATTGAACTTGACAGAAATAAGATCGACGAAGCGGTTGTAGATTTTCAAGTAATAGATACAAATTTATATGTTGCTACAACAGAAGGCAATAGCGGAATGACTTATAAAATAAATGAAGCTGGTGAGCTTGTTGACAGCTTTGAAGGCAGAATATTTGATGAAAACACACTATACAGAAATGAGCTGATACCTGAAAAAGGAAAAAGTGTAGGACATAGCTGTAAATTAACAGTGACAGACCTTAAGACAGGCACAGAAAAGGTATTAAATTTAACATCGAAACACTGGCTGATCGGAGCACAATATCTTGGAACTGATGAAAAAGGCAACTACAGAATTAAGATGTTTGAAATGATGACTCAAAACGACAATACTGTACTGGTTGAAGAAACTGTTAGAATAGTAAAGCCTAACGGAGTATTAACTGGTATCAGAGAAAAAGCAAAACAAAAGAAATCCGTTCCAAACCAAATAAAGGTTTATAAAAACGAAGTATATGAGCTGAACAATTTAGAAAACACTGTAGAAATAATTAAAGTAGCAGCGCCTAAGAGCGACAGCGTTCAAAAATTCAAATCTAAATTAGATAATATGGTAGAACCTATGGAAATAGCACAAGAGCCATCTTATAGAATCACCAGAGCAACAATTATGTCCAATGCAAAGGCCTACCACTCAGCTTTCACATGGTCTTGTACAAGTGCAAACCTAGCTGCAATGACAAACTATACAAAGCCTCGCTATGTAGGTTCTGCTGGCAGCTACACCTATATGCCGTACTGCTGGGGCGGATTCAGCTCCCCAACCCAGTATAAGACTGGTCTAAGCAACGGCGGCAGAGTAGGTAATATCTATACTGGAACAGGTGCATATGTCAGCAATACATACGGAGTTGACTGCTCTGGTTATGTATCAAGAGCATGGGGCTTAACAACCAAATATGGTACTTCAACTATAATGAACGTAGCTTTCTATATTAATGCATCCTCCTTATTACAGGGCGATGCACTGAATTACAGCGGTTCACACATAGTTTTATTCGAAAAGTTTGATGCAAACGGCAACTATACAGTTTACGAAGCAACAACATGGAACAGCTATGACAGAGTAGCTCATACAGTTCGTACTGTTAGCAGCATGACTAATTATAAGCCTATAAGATATAATAGCATAACCTAATAAATATAAATCTTAAAAGAATTTTTAGGTTAATCCTGCCATGTTAAAAATAGCAGCATATACAAGCTTTTTTAAGCTTGTATATGCTGTATAATGGCGGAGAACTAAGATTTAAAAGAAAAAACACTGTTGAAAGACTTGGTATACAAGGATTTCAACAGTGTTTTTTTATTGGTCGGGGCAACAGGATTTGAACCTGCGGCCTCACGGTCCCGAACCGTGCGCGCTACCAAACTGCGCTATGCCCCGCCGACAGTACTAATATATATCTAAATAATTTTAAAGTCAATAGCAATTATAAAATTTTTATAAGCTATATATAATCAACTCTAAAACTCAAAATACTTTTCGTTAAAAGTTGCTAATCTCTTTGTGAGAAACAACTGGAAAGTTATAATTTTGAAGTTGTTTCTCTATAATATATTATTTTATATAAATTATTATTCCAGCAAATTTCTGAAAATTTCAAAAAAACAAAGGATAAAGCAATAAAAATGTAGAATTATTATGTATAAATGTCTATTATGAAGTATAAGAAAAGATGGAGGTGCTGTATGAAGATAACTTTTCTAGGAGCTGCCGAAACAGTGACGGGTTCCTGTTATCTATGCGAATTTGAAAATACTAAGATACTTGTTGATTGCGGTATGTTTCAGGGTGGCAGTGAAGCTGAGGAAAGAAACTATAAGGACTTTGACTTTAATCCCGCTGATATAGAATTTTTATTGCTCACACATGCACATATTGATCATAGCGGAAGGATACCACAGCTTGTAAGCAGAGGCTTTAAGGGCAAGATTATTACTACTACAGCAACAATGGATCTGTGCAATATTATGCTTCCTGACAGCGCATATATTCAGGAAATGGAAACTGAGTGGACTAACAGAAAAAGACAAAGAGCCGGCAGAAGTACAATAGAACCAATATATACTGTCAAGGATGCCAATGAATCATTGAAGTTTTTCACTGGAGTTAAATACAATGAGCTGGTTAATCTAAATAGTGATATAACTGTAAGATTTAGAAATGCTGGACATATACTTGGCTCTGCCATAATCGAACTATGGATAAGAGAAAAAGGAGAAGAGTTTAAAATCGTATTCAGCGGAGACTTAGGCAACAAGGATGCCCCCCTTATGCAGAACTATTCTATAATAGAGGATGCAGACTATGTAGTAGTTGAGTCAACCTATGGCAACAGAAAGCATAAGGATACTGAAAACAAGGCTTTACTGCTGCTGGACATAATTTTAGACACAATAGAGCATGGGGGAAATGTGGTCATTCCGTCCTTTGCAGTGGAAAGAACTCAGGAAATCCTTTATGAGCTGAATATGATAAAGGAAAATAAATATTCAAAGATTAGAAATGTACCTGTATATGTAGACAGTCCTCTTGCCATAAATGCTACTAAAATTTTTGAAAACAATATCGATTATCTGGACGAGGACAGCATAGATCTGATAAAAAGCGGAGATAATCCCTTTGATTTTCCGAATCTCAAATTTACTGAAACAGCAGAGGAATCCAGAGAAATTAACTTCTCCAAGGAAAGCTGTATAATAATATCCGCCAGCGGTATGTGCGATGCAGGGAGAATAAAGCATCATTTAAAGCATAACCTATGGAGAGAGGAATGCAGTATAATATTTGTAGGCTACCAAGCTAAAGAAACTCTGGGCAGAAGAATAATCGAAGGCAATAAAAACATCAAAATATTCGGCGAGGAAATTAATATAAAGAGTAAAATATATTCCATTCAAGGCTTCTCCGGTCATGCTGATCAGAATGGGCTTTTGGAATGGCTTTCAGGCTTTAAGAAAAAACCTTCAAGGGTATTTTTAGTACATGGTGAGGATGAGGCTCTCAACACATTTAGCAAGCTGATAACAGAGAATCTAGGACTGGAAAACACCATTGCCAGAGCAGGTCAAACTGTTGAACTGACTGCTACATCAACAGCCGAGGTAGTAAAAGAAAGATTCTATGCTAGAAAGGAAAATATAATAAACATAATCAAAGCTGCAAAGCAGAACTTTGCAAATATATTGGATCAACTGGAGCTTTATGTGGAAGAAAATGAAGATATTAAGCTGGATTCCATGTATTATCTGGTTGATGACTTAAATGCCGCACTGGATAAGATTGAAAATGAAGTAAAATAATTCATAAATTTATCAAAGTACCACTCAAGAGTAAATTCTTGGGTGGTATATATTTTTTTTGATTAGCAAAAATAGAGTAAAGGAGGTTTTTCTATGCTTAATTCTTTTAAAAATGAAGAATTAGTAAAAGTTCAAGGGAAAATTTATCCTGTTGTTGGTGGAAGGTTAAGGTTGGCTCACGATGAGAATAAACTGCTGTCAATAGACACAAGCATCTTGCATTATAATGAAAATTCTGTTGTTATTCAGGCACATGTGACTACAGAAAAAGGCAGCTTTTCGGGTATTGGCAATGCCTCAACAAAACGAGACAGGGTATTGTCAAATGCCATAATTGAACTTGCCGAAACCAGAGCTATTGCCCGCTCCTTGCGTTTTGCCGGCTATGGAGTTGAATACACAGGCTTTGAAGAAGTTGGAGAAGCCAAAAACCTTGATTCCGAACACAAAACAGAGACTGAGCCAGAGCCAGAGCTTTCTGAGGAAGGCAAAGCATCCCTTGCTTCTAAAGCACAGCTTAATGCTATTTTTTCCTTAGCACAAAATATAAATATGTCAACAGAGGAGCTGAGAGCATTAATGCAGGAGATGACAGGCAAAAACTATAGCAAGGAGCTTTCAAAAAAAGATGCAAGTACTATAATAAGCTTTTTAAAACAGAAAGAATCACCCATAGAGGTTGGTTCACACTAATTATGAGGAGGTTTAACTATGAAAAAAAGCATAATATTAATTCTAATTTTTATTCTTGTATCAGCATTAGTGCTATCAAGCTGCGCTAGACCTGCTGATGAGGGCGGAGCTGGTCAAACACCTGCTGCTGATGTCATCAAAATAGGCGTGTTTGAGCCTATAACGGGTGCAAATGCTGCTGGAGGAGCACTGGAGGTTGAAGGTGTAGAGCTGGCAAATTCTCTTTACCCAGAGGTACTAGGTAAAAAGGTTCAGCTTGTAATAGTTGATAATAAATCAGATAAGGTTGAAGCGGCAAGCGCAGCAGCCAGATTAGTAGAAAAAGAAAAGGTGGTAGCAATAATAGGAAGCTGGGGCAGCTCATTTTCCATGGCAGCCGGTGATATAGTCCGAAATGCAAAGGTTCCGGCAGTAGCAGCATCAGCCACAAACCCGCTTGTTACTAAAGGCAATGACTACTATTTCAGAGTATGCTTTATTGATCCATTCCAGGGTACTGTTATGGCAAACTATGCCTTTAATACTCTTGGCGCAAAAAAAGCGGCAATAATTCAAGAGGTATCCAGTGACTATGCAGTTGGTCTGGCTAAGTTTTTTACAGATTCCTTTAAAGGCTTAGGCGGAGAAATCTCAGGGGTATCAAACTATAATACAGGCGATCAGGATTTTACTGCTCAATTGACTAATATTAGTGCAACAAAGCCTGATGTTATTTTTGCTCCTGGTAACTTTACAGAGTCGGCTCTTCTTATTAAGCAGGCAAAACAGTTGGGAATAAAAATTCCAATAATAGGCGGAGATACTTGGGAAACACCAGAGTTTATTGATATCGGTAAGGATGCTGTAGAGGGAACAGTACTGTCCTCTTTCTCAACACCAGAAAAATCAACTACTGAGGAAGCAGCTAAATTCCTTAATGCATATACCTCCAAATATAATAGAAGCCCTGCGGCAGTTACAGCATTAAGCTACGACGCATATATCATGATCCTTGATGCCATAACCAGAGCTGGAAGCTTAGATACACAAAAGATCAGAGATGAATTGGCAAAATCAGCTAACTTTTCAGGAGCTTCTGGGATAATTTCATTAGACTCTAACGGTGATGCAGTCAGAAGTGCTGATATAAAGATTGTTAAAAATGGTAAATTTGAATTTTTACAAACAATAGAACCAACAAGATAAACCCTAAATATAAGCTTTATAAATACTTCCTTCTTATAGCTAAGACACTTTAAAGTTGAAAATATTTTTCAACTAAAAGTCTCTAAGCTCTTTAGGAGAAACAACTGGAGATTTTAAATTATGAAGTTGTTTCTCTATAATGGAGGTGTCTGCCAGCATACATATTAGTCTAAGAAGGAAGTATTTGATTTAATGGAGCTTTGTCAATAATAAATATAAACAGGTGGTGAATCTATGTCACTTAATATGTCATTAAATACTTTATTACAGCACTTGACAAATGGTGTTTCCCTCGGAAGCTTGTATGCGCTTATAGCCATAGGCTATACAATGGTATATGGTATACTCAGACTAATAAACTTTGCTCATGGTGACATCTTTATGATGGCGACTTATTTTGCCTTTTTCAGTGTTGCCACCTTTGCTTTGCCTTGGTATCTTGCCTTTTTAGTAGCAATAATACTTACAGGCTTGCTGGGTATGACTGTAGAGAGGGCGGCATATAGACCCCTACGAAATGCTCCAAAAATCTCAATACTTATATCAGCCATAGGTGTGGCGTACCTTTTGGAAAACTTGGCGATAGTAGTTTTTGGAGGCAGACCAAAGGCTTTTCCGGCAGTTGATCTTTTTATGGATGTAGTAAGAATAGGCGACGTAGCTGTGCAAATATTAACCTTTGTTATTCCTGTTGTTACATTAGCAATATTATTTATACTGCTTTATCTGATTAACCATACCAAAACTGGTATTGCAATGAGAGCGGTAGCAAGAGACCATGAAACAGCAAGTCTGATGGGAATAGACGTAAACAGAACCATCTCTCTAACCTTCGGTATAGGCTCGATACTTGCCGCTGTCGGAGGAATCATGTGGGGCTTAAAGTTTCCGCAGATATCACCCTTGATGGGAGTTATCCCTGGACTTAAATGCTTTATAGCAGCAGTTTTGGGCGGCATAGGCAATATTACTGGAGCTGTTATAGGGGGCTTTATTCTTGGTATAGGTGAAATACTGCTGGTTGCGTTTTTTCCTGCACTTACAGGCTATAGAGATGCATTTGCATTTATACTTCTCATCCTTATACTGTTATTTAAGCCTACAGGTATTATGGGTGAAAAAATATCGGAGAAGGTGTAGCTATGAAAAGAAAGAGCAATATACTAACACTTATATCAATTATAGTATTGTTTCTATTCTTAATTTATGCAAATAGGAACTTTGATGCATACCAAATAAGAATCTTAAATCTCTGTGCCATATATACTATACTTGGCTTAAGCATGAATTTGATCAATGGCTTTACAGGGCTTTTTTCCTTAGGTCATGCGGGCTTTATGGCAGTAGGAGCATATACAACTGCTTTATTGACTATGACCTTAGCCGCCAAGGAGCAGAATTTCTTTATGGCTCCCTTGGTATATCCTCTAAACAGTATAGTCTGGCCTTTTCTGCCGTCACTGATATTGGGAGGACTTTTTGCAGCTTTAATAGCTTACCTTGTGGGTGCTCCTGTAATAAAGCTGAGAGGTGATTATTTGGGTATTGCTACTCTAGGCTTTGCTGAGATAATCAGGGTTGTATTTACAAATACCCAAGGAATAACAAATGGAGCCTTGGGATTAAAGGGGATACCTAATACTACTAACATTTGGTGGAGCTTCGGTATTGCGGCTGTTACCACCATAATAATGATATCCCTTATAAACAGCAGCTATGGCAGAGCAATGAAGGCAATAAGGGAGGATGAAATCGCCGCACAGAATATGGGGATTGATCTTTTTAAGCATAAAATGATGTCTCTTGTAATCGGAGCTTTTTTTGCTGGTGTGGGGGGCGGCTTGCTTGGTAATTTATTAGGAACAATAGATCCGCTTATGTTCAGATTCTTTTTAACCTTTAACATATTGTTTATAATAGTTCTGGGCGGCATGGGAAGCATCACAGGTACGGTAATTTCCGCCTTTATAGTGACAATATCCATGGAGGTTCTCAGATTCCTTGATGAAGCAATAAGGATAGGTCCTATTTATATAAAGGGTGTAGCTGGTATGCGTATGGTATTCTTTTCTGTAATCCTTATTGTAGTAATTATTTACTATAGTCAAGGCTTGATGGGTACTCGGGAATTTAGCTGGAATAAACTGCTGGGTGGAAACAAGAAAAAACCTCTTGCAAAAGGGGGTACTAAGTAATGCCTTTGCTGAAAACAGATAATGTAATAATGAAATTCGGCGGCTTAACTGCTGTAAATAACTT
>CALGKJ010000209.1 GCA_937930535.1 uncultured Clostridia bacterium | reverse complement strand
ATTAAGTCTTTTGTTAAATGAAGTTGGCACTTGCTTTCAATTATTTCCTGCTCCTGAGGTTCAGCAACTTTAACTTCTTTATTAAATGTTTTATCTAAAATAAGCTGCTTGATAATATCATAATCAACATCCTGAACTTTTCTTTCTAAAGCTTTTTCCTTAACCTCATCAACGCTTACATTTTCATTAATAGTTAAGTAAACACCATCAGCTTTAAAATCAAAATCTATCTGTTTATATTTAAAATTAGGATCAATTTGAATGCTTGCAGCTGTATCTAGTATACTATCAATGTTTTTCTCAATTTTGCTTAGGCTTTGATCATAATTTTTTAATGATACCTTTATTTTATATAAAGTAGAGAACATGTGCTTTTTAGTTTCAAGCACCTCTATAGTAACATCTTCCATCTTTGCATTTAGCTTTTGCATACCTTCCGTTACTAGCTTATCATATTTTTTGCCCTCAACTATAACATACTGCTTCCCCATCATCTAACCTCCTATATCAATTAAGTACTGAACTTATTTTATTTTTTAATCTGATAATCGCTTTGGTATGCAGCTGCGAAACTCTTGACTCAGATATATCTAATACCTTTCCAATTTCCTTATAGGTTAATTCTTCATAATAATAAAGGGTAATGATTATCTTTTCTTTTTCAGGAAGAGTATTTACAGTATCAACTAAAATATTTTTCAGCTCAGTATTCTCAATAATGCCTTCTGGATTGTCGCTTTCATTTTCTGTGTCTGTAAATTGTTCCTTTTTTTGCTCCAGCAAGTCATCCAAGGACACTAGTGAGTATGTTGAGACATTTTGTATCTTCTTTTGAAATTCATCTATTGTAACTCCAAATTTCTTTGCCATTTCTTCATCAGTTGCCGTTCTGCCTAGTTCAGCCTCCAACTCTACATATGCCTTTTCCAGCTCCTTTGCCTTCTGTCTGACAGATCTGGGAAGCCAATCAATTTCACGTAAATGGTCAATAATTGCTCCACGTATCCTTAATTGTGCATATGTATCGAATTTCACACCTCGCCCTAAATCATACTTATCAATAGCATCAATAAGCCCAAAAACTCCATAACTCATAAGATCATCAAAGTCAACATTATTGCCATAGCTAGAAAATAGTCTTCCAGCCACATATTTTACTAAATAAATATAGTTTACTATAAGCTGCTCCCTAATTTTGACATCCTTAACTCTTGAATATTCTTCCCATAGACCATTAATATCCATATTTGTCATACCTCCATGAAGTTTGTAGATAATAGTTTATATATGTATGTTAATTACGTATTGCATTTACTATTAATCTACTCTTGTTCGCTCCTTTTATGTAAGTATGCAGGGTTTATTTCCTGAAATTCATCTGCATCTGATTCATAGTCTATAAAATCCTCATCATCTGCCGGAGGTACTTTTATGTCAATAGTTGAACCAATAATAGTTTCCCTTGATTGATGTCTTCTATTCTTTTTTACTGATTTAGCCGCTTCTCTTAAGGCATTTGAAAGCAGTAATCCTAATATGGTAAAAACAATTGTAACAACAATACTTCTTACCATAATAGTTACTAAATCAACATCCATCCAAATGCCTATCAATATATTAATTAATACGCTCAAGACAACTAAATAGAATGGTAAATCCTCTAAAAAATTCATCGGGTAAAACTCCATCCTTAAATTTGCTTAGTTCCATATCCAATAGTTTTAATTAACAAAACACCTGTTTCTGAATACAGCTCAATTGTTCTACCGTAGTTTCCTCCAGTATCTTCGGCTATTATGGGTATACTAAGTGCTTGCAGTGTTTCCTTGGTAGCTATTACATTTCTTGCACCGATTCTCATAACATCACTTGAATCATTAAAATTAAACATCTGAGCCCCACCAGCAATCTTGCTTATAATTTTATTCTTTCTTGCCCCTGCCTTTAACATATCATCAAGTAATTTTTTAATTCCAGTATCAGCAAACTTTGCTATATTACTATTATTTTTTATTTGAATACTACTTGGCAGCATAATGTGAACCATTCCTGAAATTTTGGTAGAAGTATCATAAAGGCAAATACCTACACAAGAACCAAGTCCTAAGGTGGTCAATACACCCGGACTAGATATATAGTTCATATCTGCCATTCCAACTTTTATTAATTCACCCATTCTAAATTACTCCCAAGCTTTTTAATAATATTTCAAAAGAATCTTCATCTGGAATAAGAAAAAAGTTACCTTTAACATGCTTGGAGCCTTCAAAAAAGTCTGTTTCTATTAGCATAACTTTGTCACCAACTTGACCAAAAAGTATAACAGGTACACTTAATATTGCCCCTGCCATATCTATTGCTAAGGAGGGGACGGAAACTACAAGAGTTAAGCCTGTTAAAACGGACAGTGATGATAAATAAGAGCCTGCCAGAATATTGCCCACTTCTTGCAATGCTGAAATCTCCATATCATCTAAGCTATCCTGTGATTCTGATCTATCCATCAATAAATTTGTTAGCTGCTTTGCAGAAATTGTGTCCAGCAAAAACATAATACTTCCAGTTATATCACCAGTAACTTTAAAATATATTCCAGCTACAGCAATTTCAGGTCCGCCTACCAAGTCTGGTACATTTTTAAATTCAAGTATATTTACTTTAGGAACATCCATGTCTATCTTTTTTGCAATCATTTTGGATAATGCAGTTGCTGCATTTCCTGCGCCGATGTTTCCTATCTCTTTTAACACATCTATCTGCGTGCTGTTTAAATCATCTATACTCAAAGGCATTTTTTCACACCCTTTGCTATAAAGCTGTATTACTTAATATTTTGGCAACATCAAGTAATATTATCAATCTATTATTTACCTTACCTATACCTGATATGTTTCCTTGATCTATAGTGCCAACTGAGGATGGTGCTTCTTCAATAAGCTCTCTACTTATCTCCAATACTTCGGAAGAAGAATCTATAACTAGACCTACAGTAATATCCTCAATAGTAACTATTACTATTCTTGTGTTCTCAGTATCCTCTCCAGCAGGCAAATTAAATTTTTTCCTTAAATCTACAATAGGAATTACTTCTCCTCTGAGATTAATCACCCCACGCACAAAATGGGCCGCCTTGGGAACTCTGGTAATATTCATCATTTCCTTTATCTCTTTGACTCTTAAGATATCAATACCATATTCCTCATTATCCAACTTGAAAACAACATATTTTTGCATGTTTCTGATTGGCTCCATACATTACACCCCCTATATTAAAGCATTGGTATCAACGATTAAAGCAACTTGACCATCGCCAAGGATAGTTGCACCGGCAATAAACCTAATTCCAGATAGGAATTTACCTAGAGTTTTAATTACTATTTCCTGCTGACCTATTAATCTATCTACAATAAAGCCGGCGTGTTTATCACCCTTCTTAACTACAACTATTGTCAATTCATCTTCGTTTTCACAGCTACAATTTTCGACTTCCAATACTTTGTTTAGTCTTACTATAGGTAATACACTATCTCTATTTAACACAACTTCCTGACCATGTATATTTCTTATACTGTCTGCTTTAATTGTAGTTATATCTCTTATTACATTTAGAGGTATTGCATATTTCTCATTGCCTACTGCAACAAGTAATGCCTGAATAATAGCAAGTGTAAGAGGTAGTCTTATTATGAATTTGCTGCCTTTACCTATGGTAGTTTCCACTTCCACTACACCGTTAAGAGATTCAATTTTTGTCTTAACAACATCTAATCCAACACCTCGGCCGGAAATATCAGATACTTTCTCGGCAGTACTGAAACCGGGCTTAAATAGCAGCTCAACCGCACTCTTTTCATCAAGCTCTAGAGCTTCTACGTGCTTAAGCAGTCCTTTATCAACAGCTTTTTTCTTGACTTTTTCTAAGTCAATACCTTTTCCATCATCTTCTACTTCTATTACTACACTATTTCCGTCTTGATATGCTCTCAAGAACAATCTTCCTGTTACCGATTTATTATTCTTAAGTCTCTGCTCTTTTTCTTCAATTCCGTGATCTAGTGAATTTCTAATAAGATGAATCAGCGGATCTCCGATCTCGTCTATAACTGTTCTATCTAATTCTGTTTCTTCACCTGACATAGTAAGAGTTATATCTTTGCCAAGTTCCTTAGATAAATCTCTCACCATACGTGGGAATCTGTTAAATACTCTTTCTATAGGAACCATTCTAACCTTCATAACTGCATCATGGAGATTAGTTGTTATTCTCTCCAAATATTCTACTGCTTCATTCATATCCTGACTTCTTGCGTCAGTTCCTATTCCCTCAAGTCCATTTTTAATTATTATCAATTCACTAACCAGATTCATTAAGTTATCTAACCTGTCTATATCAACCCTTACGGTTTTTCCCATCTTAGCTTTTCTATTTTGTGTTTCCTCATTTCCTTCCTTCTCTACAGCTTCTATAGGATCAACCTGCTGTAAATCCTGATCAGCGTTATCCGTATCTATAGATGTATCTTTGTTAAGCTCCTGTTCTGAAACTATGATTTCTTCAATTGAAGCCTCGGTAACTTCCGATATGGATTCCAACTCTTTTTTAAATAATGCTTGACTCTCTTTAGAAACTATACCCAGAGTAAAATTGGTATCAAATTTTTCATCCTCAATATCTTCAACCTTTGGCATAGATTTAAAGATTTCACCGTTTCTTTCAATGGTTTGGAATACTATAAAAGCACGAGCCGACTTCAGCATGCAGCCCTTATCCAGAGAGATTTTTATCTTGTATGCATTTAATCCCTGCTGTATTGCTTTTTTTACTAAGCTTTCATCATATTGATTTAAGCTAAATCCATCATTTTTAGCAGCTTCTTCTTTGTTTTGCCCCACCACTGGAGAAGGTGTAACATATGCTGTTTTATTTTGAAGTATATTATTAAGTTTTTCGATTATATCCTCTGCACTTCTATTCCCTTCTTTGCCTGTGTTAGCTAAGTTATTTACGGTGTTATCCAAATAGTCCAGACATTCAAATAATACATCTACTATACTGCTTGTAACATCAATCTTGCCATTTCTTATTTCATCCAAGACATTTTCCATTTGATGAGTAAGACTTGTCATACTGTTAAATCCCATTGTACCTGACATGCCTTTAAGTGTATGGGCAACTCTAAAAATTTCATTTAATATCTTACTGTCCTTCGGATTTGTCTCCAGTCCAAGCAAACTCTGATTTAGACTCTGCAAATGCTCTTGTGACTCTTCTATAAATATCTCCAAATACTGATTCATATCCATTTTACTGCACCCCCATATATCTTAATACTTCTTTAGAAATTTCCTGTAGCGGTACCACTTTGTCTATTGCTCCTATATTAACCGCTGCTTTTGGCATTCCATAAACAACGCAGGTTTCTTCATTTTGAGCAATAGTAAAACCTTTAGCTTTCTTAATTTTTAATATACCTTCACTACCATCGTTTCCCATACCAGTCATCATAACTGCTATTAAACCATTATGACCACTATTTGCCACTGACTCCATCATTATGTTTACAGATGGTCTATGCCCCGATACGAGAGGATTCTTATTTGTAGAGATTTTGTAATCACCAGAAGCAGTCTTGCTTAACAGCATATGAAAATCCCCTGGAGCTATATATGCATGTCCTGCTTTAATTAGCTCCCCATCTTGTGCTTCCTTTATTTTAATATTTGAAATAGTATTCAGCCTAATGGCAAGTGAATTTGTAAACCCTGGCGGCATATGCTGCACTATTAAAATAGCAGCTTGTATATCAGCCGGAAACAGAGGGATAACTCCTTGTAAAGCTCTGGGACCTCCTGTGGAAGTACCAATTGCTATTATATATTTTAAGTTGTTGTTTTCTATGCTGGTTTGTCTAATAGTACTATTTCTTTCTACTATTCTATTTATAATATTGTCATGTACATTTTTGCTTTTATAAGCATTATGTATCTTATTTATCAATTCAGTACTAATATCATTTATATTAAAATTTAAAATAGAGGATGTAGGCTTTGTAACAAAATCAACAGCACCTAACTCCAGCGCCTTTATTGTGTGTTCAGCATCCTTGTGAGTTACACTTGAAAGCATTATTACCTTTGGAGCTGCTTCAAGCTTAACAAGCTCAGCAAGTGCTCCTAGCCCATCCAACACTGGCATTTCTAAATCTAGAGTTATTATATCAGGCTTTAATAGCTTCGCTTTTTGTATACATTCTACTCCATTACGAGCCGTATCTATAACTTTT
The DNA here is from genome assembly GCA_937930535.1 of uncultured Clostridia bacterium. Lineage (GTDB taxonomy): Bacteria > Bacillota > Clostridia > Lutisporales > Lutisporaceae > CALGKJ01. The sequence continues at coordinate 24,100 of CALGKJ010000209.1, read as the reverse complement.
ATATTTTTTTCAGTATTTAACATATCTACAATTACTTTTCTCATGAAAGCTGAATCATCTACTACAAGTACTTTTATTATATTGTTAGGGTCATTCATTTTATATCAGCCCCTTCTTTGCCAGCTTTCTTTGCTCTCCAAATATAAACTTCATTATTTCATTGCGTTGAATTTCTGTGATGTTCTCATATGAAATTCCGTAATTATATGGTATTCCTGGATTGCCTGTATATGTCTTCCTGACAATTCTGCCAAAGATAGTAAGACTAACACCATTAACTGTTAAAGATACCTCTAATATATCATTATCCCCAAATTCTGCTGAGCACGTAAAGGCTAATCCCCCTCCGCTTATGTCAAGGGTATTTGCATTTATAGTCTCTCCAAATTCTTTTTCTTTTATATTAATGACTTTTCTTACATGTAAACTTTGAATACACTTTAATCTAAAAAAATCTCTTCTTTGAATCTTTTTTATCTCTGATACTAACATCAATCTAAGTAATGGAATTTTGCCAAAGATTTTATTTATTATCTTTGCCTTAAATTCGTAAATTGCCTCCCCCCTGGGAATAATAATCTTTATAATTGATTCATTCTTAAAATATATTATTCGGCCTTTAAAAATTGGAATAACTACATCAAGGGTTCCATCATCATGAATTTCAGCTATTTGACTTGTATATTGATGATTATCATAGTTATTAATCAATTCTATATGAATTTTCTCACCAATGCTAAAATGTTTCATGTTGTTATGCATTATTTTCTCTCCCCATTACAATACTTGCTTTATAGTGATGCTTATAATACGAAAAAACTATAAACCTTAATAAAACAAACTTGCTTGTAAATTGCATATATTTATTAGAAAGCACATGCCAGCTTTTTCTGTGCTTTAGTGCTTTCTATAATTTAATTATACAACATTTTACTGAATTATAAAATTTTTAATTAAAAATATTAGTTAGTTTGTTAATAAACATCCTAAAACCAGATACTGTATTTGTATTTACTTCAAGGTTCTTTAATAAGGTATCCGCAATTTCAGCCATATTCTTAGATGGTTCGCTCTTACTGAAGCTTATAATAAAAGGCTGCTGCTGCTTTACTGCCTTCGAAACTATATTGTCATTAATTATATATCCTAACCTTTGAAGTTTAATACCCAGAAATTTCTCAGTAACAACATTAAGCTTATCTAATATGTTAAATGCTTCCGCAGAATTATCAACTCTATTTACTACAATCTTTATGTTTTTACTTTTATCCCGATTTGATATGGTCTTAATTAATGCGTAGGCATCAGTGATTGATGTAGGCTCTGGCGTTGTAACTATTATTACTTCTCGTGATGCATGTACAAAGCTTAAAACGCTATCAGAAAGACCAGCACCTGTATCTATTAGTATTATGTCCGCTTCCTCGTCAAGTTTCCCTAACTTCATTAGTAAATCAAAAAGTTGTGACTTATCCAGTTTTACTAATTCTTGTACTCCAGAGCCTCCAGAAGTAAACTTAACTCCCCCCGGACCTTCTTCGAGGATTTCCAAAATATCTTTATTATTATTTATAACATCCGATAAGTTATACTTAGTCATTCTGCCCATTACAACATCAATATTTGCTAATCCTAAATCAGCATCTATAATTACAACACGTAAACCAAGTTGCGAAAGCCTAATTCCTAAGTTAACAGTAAAATTTGTCTTACCTACTCCGCCCTTGCCGCTTGTTACTGTAATTACTCTAGGTCCAGCACTTTTATTTATTGTATTGTTCGAAAGATTTCCGGTGCTGGTATTTTTTATATCATTTATTATTTCTCTCAATTTCTCAGCTTGATCTTTCATATTGATTATCTCCCAACAAACAGTTTATAATCTTATTCTTATCTGCTATCTCTATATCATCTGGCACGCTCTGCCCAGTAGTAATATATGAAATCGGTTTTTTAGTAATATATGCTATATTTAGTAGCAACCCCAAGGTTGATGTTTCATCAAGTTTTGTAAATAACAACTTATAATCATCAAGAAAACTATAGCTTTTAATAATCTCCATACAATCAGAAAACTTAGTGGTGGCACTCATAAGCAAGTATATTTCAAAATCTATACTATATTTAAGCAAAGACTTTAGTTCCATTAACTGATATTGATCCTTATGACTCCTTCCAGCAGTATCAACCAATACTATATCCTTATCCTTATGGTTATTAATTGCATTAGTTATTTCAGCTGGTGAATATATTATAGACAAAGGCATACCTAGTATTTCACTATAGGTTTTTAACTGTTCAACTGCGGCTATCCTATACGTATCTGAGGTAATTAGTCCAACCTTTCTTTTTTCATTTATTACAAGGTTGGCAGCCAGCTTAGCCAAGGTTGTTGTCTTCCCAACTCCTGTAGGACCTATAAAAAGCATAACCTTCCTTTTATTCTCATTAACAAAGGGCTTTGGATCTTTAAAGTACTTGCTTAAGATATCGTATAATGCATTTTTCACAACGCCCTCATCTTGTTGATTTTCAAAGCTTAACTGTTCAATAATATCCTCTTTTATATCATTAATTATTGTTTTGTCTACCTCTTTATCTTCCAGCCTTTTTAAGTAGTCTTTTGTTATTTCAGAGAGTCTGTTGTTTTCGTAATCAACCTTAACGGCATCATACACCTTATTCAACATGTTCTTAATTTCGGTAATGCTATCTGCATTATCCGCCTGCTTATGACGAACTGGTTCAGACTTTATCAAATCTGGTTTTTTCATTTCAGGTGTATCAGTTTTCAAAGTCGGATTTGTATATTTTAAATTGTCAGATGTTTGTGTATCTGTATTATCTATTAAAGGCTTCTGCCCATATAAGCCATTTTGCAAAAGTGTATTTTTCTGGGCTTGCATATTATTTATAAGCTCATTTTTAAAGCTGGAAAAATCAGCTGATAGATTATTATTCTTTAACTGCGGCTGAGACGCTTTTATCTCGTTATGACTTTTCTTACTATTTGTAACATCGGTATCAATAGTTGCGACAACTTCAACTAATGGCTTAGAAAAAAAGCCAACAATACCCTTTTTCTTGATTTTCCTGGTGTTTAAAATAATTGCATCACGCCCAAGATCTGTCTTAACTTTTTGCAGCGCCTCTTGTGCAGTTTCTCCTACATATCTTTTAACTTTCACTATAAGCTCACCGTCCCTACAGATTGTACTTCAATAGACTGGTCCAATTCATTATATGATAATACTATTAATCCAGGTGCAACATGCTCTGTAAGCCTTTTAAAATATAAGCGTACAACTGGAGATGCTAATATTATAGGTTGTTCCCCCATAGAAGTTAGTTTTTGCACTTCTTTTAATAAATTATTAATAATTCTTTGGGCAGAATGTGGATCAAGGTTTAAAAAAGAGCCATATTCCGTCTGCTGGACAGAATCCATTATCATCTGTTCCAAGGAATTGTCAAGCGTTATAACCCTTGCCTGTCTTTCATATATAAATCTTTTTGTTATCGCTCGTCTCATAGACTGCCTTACATACTCTGTAAGCATATCTGAATCCTTAGTTATCGGTGCATAATCTGCAAGAGTTTCGATGATTGTAACCATGTCTCTTATAGAAACATTTTCCTTTAATAGATTGGCTAAAACTTTTTGTATTTCTCCAATAGAAAGCTGTTTTGGTATTACTTCATCAATTAGTGTAGGATAGGTTTCCCTCAAATTATCTACAAGTTTCTGCACTTCTTGTCTGCCAAGCAATTCATGTGCATGTGCCTTAACTACCTCTGTTAGATGTGTAGCAACAATTGAAGGTGGGTCAACAACAGTATATCCCATCATCTCTGCTCGCTCTTTTTGGTTTTCATTTATCCATACAGCAGGTAATCCAAATGCTGGTTCGATGGTTTTTATTCCATCAAGCTCGCCTTCTGCTGTGCCAGGATTCATAGCTAAGTAATTATCAAACATTAATTCGCCATTGGCTACGTCAATACCTTTTATTTTAATTATATATTCATTAGGTCTAAGCTGAATATTATCCCTAAGTCTTATTACAGGTACGATCATCCCTAAATCTAAAGCACATTGCCTTCTTATCATTACTACCCGGTCAAGTAAATCGCCGCCCTGACTAGCATCTGCAAGAGGTATAATGCCATATCCAAATTCCAACTCAATAGGATCTATTTGCAGAAGTGTCATAACATTTTCCGGCTTTCTTATTTCCTCTACTTCAACATCCTGAGCTTTTATTTCTTCTTCAATCTCAGCTTCCTTAATAGTTTTTTGCAGACTGTAACCAATAACTAGAAGAAATATACCCAAAACTATATTTGGTATAGCCGGCAGACCGGTGAATGCCAATAGAAACAGTGCACCAGCAGCAATATACAGTATTTTCGGCTGAGCTAGCAACTGACTGAGAATATCATTTCCAAGATTGGATTCGGAAGCGGCTCTTGTGACTACCATACCCGCTGCAATAGAAATAAACAATGCAGGTACCTGACTTACCAGACCATCCCCGATAGTAAGGCTAAGGAATTTTTCCCCAGCTTCTCCCCAAGTCATTCCCATCTGAGTCATACCGATAACAAATCCTGCTGAGATATTAATTATTGTAATTATGATACCTGCTATAGCATCACCCTTAACGAATTTACTTGCTCCATCCATTGCTCCATAAAAGTCAGCTTCTCTTTGTATTTTCTTTCTTCTATCTTTCGCTTCCTGTTCGCTTATCAAACCTGAATTTAGGTCAGCGTCAATGGCCATCTGTTTACCAGGCATAGCATCCAAGGTAAATCTTGCGGATACTTCTGCTACCCTTTCAGAACCTTTAGTAATAACTAAAAATTGAACTATTACTAATATAAGAAACATAATTACCCCAACTACGGGGTTATTGCCAGTAACAAAATTGCCAAAAGCATATACAACATTTCCAGCATTTGCTCTGCCTAATATCAGTCTGGTGGTTGAAAAGTTCAACGCCAGTCTATACAAGGTTGTAACCAATAGCATTGTTGGAAAAATTGAAAACTCAAGCGGCTCTTTTATATACATGGACAAAAGAAAAATCACAAGTGAAAGTGATATATTCAATGTTAATAAAATATCTACTACACCTGTCGGCAGTGGTACAATTATCATTAAAACTATACCAATAAGTGCAATTGCTATAAAATCGCCAAATTTGCCCATATGAAAACTCCTTCTAACCGTTCTTCAAACTATATACAAACGCCAGCACTTCAGCAACTGCTTTATATAAATCCATTGGTATCTCTTTCCCAATATCAACACTCTTATATAATGCTTGTGCCAGCGGCTTATTTTCTACCGTAGGAACACTATGCTTTTTTGCTACTTCCTTAATTTTTTGAGCAATTAAATCCTTACCCTTTCCTAAAACTATTGGAGCTTCGGAAATTTTGGTATCATATTTAATTGCAATAGCATAGTGTGTAGGGTTTGTAATTATGACATCTGCTTTAGGAACTTCTGACATCATTCTTCGCAGTGCCATTTGTCTCTGCTTTTCTCTAATCTTAGATTTAATTTGAGGATTACCCTCTGTTTGTTTAAATTCCTCTTTTATCTCGTGTTTTGACATTTTTAGTTTTTTCTCAAACTGCCAAAATTCAAAGGCATAATCAAATACTGAAATTATAATTAGTACGATTGCTACTCTTACACCTGTATTTACTATTGTATCCCCAATAAACTTAATTGAATCTCCCAAACTCATAGCTAATAAGTTTGGTATTTTATTATAGTTACCGATAAAATAGTTATAAACTACATATCCTACTACAGATATCTTAATAATTGACTTTACCAGCTCAACTAAAGAGTGGGTAGAAAAAATTCTTTTAAAGCCTTCAATTGGATTAAGCTTATTAAACTTAGGAGTCAATGGCTTAAGCGTAAATAGAAACCCCACCTGCAATACATTAAACAAAATTGCGGCGGCAGCAGTTACCAAAAGAATTGGTGCCATAATTTTAGCAAACATAACAATGCAATATCTATATATTTCCATTACATTCTCAGGCTTTAGCTCATCTATTGAAAAAGAGTCAAAGCTAAAGAATTTAAATAATACTATATTTAAATCTTTCAAGATTATGTCTGCAAACAATCTAAGTCCTAGGAAAGTAATGAGCAAAAGGAACGCAGTAATTAATTCTCTGCTTTTTACAACCTGTCCTTTTTCTCTGGCTTCTCTCCTTTTTTTAGCTGTTGCAGGCTCTGTTTTCTCTTCGGAAAATAATTGCAAATTAATTATCAATGTATAATCTAACAACAGCTATCATCCTTTACTATACTATAGATAACCAACTCTAAAACTCAAAATACTTTTCCTTAAGAGTTGCTAATCTCTTTGTGAGAAACAACTGAAAAGTTTTGATTTTGAAATTGTTTCTCTATAACAATTTATTGTTTAGAATTTATATTAAAATAGATGCGCTGCCTATATTTCTAACTATAAGATAAATATACTCATACATCTTGTCAAATGTAATTCCCATCATATTAAGGAATACCGGCATGACTATTACTATAGTAAATAAACCTATACCAATTTTAAGAGGCATACCTACTACAAACACATTCATTTGAGGAACAGTCTTGGCTAATATACCAAGAGAAACTTCCGCCAGTAGAGTAGCAGCTAGTATAGGTATACTTATTTTAAAGCCTATTAAAAATGTTTCGAAAAATATCTTTAATATATTATTTACCATATAATCATCAAAGACAGCCTTGTTGATAGGTATAAAATTATAGCTTCTGATTAATATTTTTAAAAGAACATGATGCCCATCCAGCACTAAAAAATATAGCGTAGATAGAATATATATGAAATTACCTATCAATGGTACTTGTGTTTCTGTCATGGGATCTAAAACGTTTACCATACCGAAGCCTATTTGCATATCAATTATTTGACCTGCCAAGTATAGTGATGAAAATACTAAAAAGCTTACATAACCTAACACTATACCTATTAGAAATTCCTTAATTATTATTCCTGCAAAAGCGATTATATTAGTGTATTCTATATTTACATCTCCTAATAATGGCACTAATATTACAGTACAAAAAAAAGCCAAACCTATTTTTAAATAATTCGGCACACTTTTTCTTCCAAACACAGGGGTTATTACAAATAATGAACTCATTCTTACTAAGACTAAAAAAAATACGGTGAATCTTTCAATAAGAATTGCATATATTTCATTCATAATTGCTCACCATATTTATTTTATATAACTTGGTATATTGCTGAATAGTCTTATAGTAAATGAGTACATTACGTTCATCATCCAAGGTCCAAATAATAGCAATGTAAGTGAAATCGCTACTATTTTGGGTATAAAAGATAGTGTTTGTTCCTGTATTTGTGTAGTTGCCTGTATTATACTAATAATTAATCCTACAAGTAACCCAAGCAAAAGTATTGGAGCTGCCAATATTAATGCTGTTTTAATTGCTTCCATTCCTATTTCCATAACAATATTTTGATCCATATTTTACACCTCAATCATTTTATTCCCATAATCAAAGTCTTGATTATTAGATTCCATCCATCTATCATTACAAAAAGCAAAAGCTTGAATGGTAACGAGATCATTACTGGAGGAAGCATCATCATACCCATCGACATCAGTGTACTTGCTACTACCATGTCTATTATCAGGAATGGAATATACAAGCAAAAACCCATTATAAATGCTACTTTTAGTTCACTAATAATAAAAGCTGGTATCAAAGCTGATGTAGGTACATCGTTCAAAGTAACCGGCTTTTCTGATTGGCTTATTTCTAAAAATAAATTCAAGTCCTTGGGTTTTACATTTCTAAACATAAATTCTCTTACCGGCTTCATAGCCGTATCCATTGCTACCTGTTGCGTTATTTCTCCTCTTGTAAATGGCTGATAAGCATTTACATTAATATCATTTATTACTGGTCTCATTGAAAAAAATGTCAAGAACAAAGCTAGTCCAATCAAAACTTGATTAGGAGGCATCTGCTGTGTTCCCAATGCATTTCGTGTAAATGACAACACTATTATTATCCTTGTAAATGAGCTCATCATAATTACAATAGATGGTGCTAAGGATAATATTGTCAACATGAACAATATCTGCATACTCAATGCAACATCTTGTGGATTTTCGGCTACACCTATATCCAGCCCAATTTTAGGTATCGGAAGCGGAGGCTCTGCATGTACATTGAGACTCAGCACCGATACTACTAATATAAAAGCTAATACTATTTTTACAATAAATGCTTTATTAATCATAGCAGTATAAGTATTCATGCACGTGCATTTTTTCTTGTCAACATAACTGCGTATGTCATAATTTGTTATCCTGTTTTCATGCCTATTCCTTTTCATTGAATTTGGTTCCCCTAACCATTGATTTTAGTTTTTTCAGACTAATATTTATAGGACTCTCTAACTTATCATTGTTTTCATTCTTATACGCACTTAAATATGAATCAAAACTCATTTCACAGTCTTCGTCTGAAATCTGGTGTTCTTCCAAACCTAACTCAGCTGTATCAAAGGTAGATAAATGCGTTAGGTTTTTGGGAGTGTTGCCTAGTAAAACGTATTGTTTACCGACCTTAATCAATAATACACTCTTTTCTATACTTATTGGTAGAGTTTCAACTATTTTCATATTTTTTGAGTTTGATTTAACAGTACTCTTTTTTGCTATTATTTGTGTTACATAGTAAGTAATAGCTAAAATAAGACCAAACACAAAAACAAAATATAAAAACTTCCAGAAGGTCAAGTCTGTACCTGCCTCCTTCATATATGCTGGTACATTAGCATAGACACTTGTACTCAAGCTAGACAATGCTACTACCGGCATAATAATATACTTGAGTACTCTCATTATACTGTCTCCTTCTAACCTAGTACTTTCTTTACAGCTTCAATAATTCTTTCTGCTTGGAATGGTTTTACTATGAAATCTTTAGCACCTGCTTGTATTGCCTCAATAACCATAGCCTGTTGTCCCATAGCTGAACACATAATAATTTTTGCTGCACCATTTATTTTCTTTATTTCTTTAACTGCTTGTATACCATCAACTTCAGGCATTGTAATATCCATAATAACTAAATCAGGATTTAACTCCTTAAATCTTTCAATTGCCCTAGCACCATTTTCTGCTTCCCCCGAGATTGTAAAACCGTTTTTTGAAAGAACATCTTTAATCATCATTCTCATAAATGCAGCATCGTCAACAATAAGTATTCCGTTTGCCATTTCTACATTTCCCCCTTACTATGTTGTTCTTATTGAATTTTATTTAATCGCTTTGAAGCATTAACTATATCTGTTATTCTAACACCAAAGCTCTCATCAATTACTACCACTTCACCTTTAGCAATAAACTTTCCATTTACCAATATATCAACTGGTTCGCCAGCTAGCTTATCCAGCTCTAATATTGTACCAGGTCCAAACTCAAGTATATCCTTAATCAGCTTTTTCGTTCTTCCCAGCTCCACTGTAATTTCTAATGGAACATCCATTATCAAATCGATGCTTTCTTTTTCTCCACCCCACTGTTCTGCTTCAAAGGATTGGTACTGAATCGGCTGAACATTAACAACTCTAGGTTCTTCCCTCGGAGGCTGTGGTGCTGGATTTCTACGCTCATTAGTATGACTGTTGTTCCTTGGTGGAGGTGCCTGCTCACGCTGCTGCGGTGCTTGCCGCGGTGCTTCCTCTTTTTTTACCGGTGCTGGCGGTGCTTGAGGTTCTGGAACAGTCATACTATTAAAGAGATTATCCACAAGCTCTTTTGCAAAATCTATCGGAAGCAATTGCATTATCTCACTGTCAATAATATCTCCGATTTCCATTTTAAATGAAATTCGCACAACCTGTTCTTCAGAATTAAACTCCTCCAGAGTGTGTTTATCCTGAAATTCTATGGTAAATGCTTTTGGCGGTGATATATCTATCTTCTTGTTAAACATTGATGCTAATGATGTTGACGACGATCCTATCATTTGATTCATTGCTTCACTAATGGCACTTAGGTGTAAGTCATTTATTACTTCGCCGCTATCTATACCTGAGCCGCCCATCATGAGGTCTGTAATAACTTTAACGTCACTTTCCTTAAGAATCAATAGGTTTGTTCCTTCAAGTCCTTCTGTGTATTCTACCTGCACTGCAACATAAGGTGTTTTATACTCTCTACCCATTTCTTCCCAAGTCAACACATCAACTCTCGGAGTAGTAATATTTACTTTTTGGTTCAGCAGGGTAAACAAAGTAGTCGCGGATGTTCCCATACTGATATTTCCTATTTCTCCTAATGCATCCTTCTCTTCATCTGTTAATATGTCGTATTCTATAGATGGTATTGCACCTTGAGATGCAGATGAGCTATCTCCTCTAAGTAGCGCATCAATTTCCTCCTGTGAAAGCATTTCACTCATCAAGTTCATCTCCTTTCTTAATCACACTTGCTATCTTTACTGCAACCTTATTCTTTTTTAGTCCTGGTTTCCCTGAGAACTTTAGCCTATTACCAACATATATTTGTAAATCCTCGTTAACTGATGTGTCCAAAGGTACAACATCTCCTATCTGCAAATCAAGAAAATCGCTTACAGTAATGTCAGTATTGCCTAGCACTACTCTAATTGGTAACAAGGTAGAATTTATTCTACTTTCTAAGGTTTTTAAATCATTACTTGTTATTTCTTTACTTATACTAGAAAACCAATATTTCGTACTTAATTTTGGAATAATCGGTTCTATAACTAAATGTGGTATACAAATATGGATAGTACCCTCGACACTTCCAACCTTTGTATTAAGCGTAATTAACGCAACAGTTTCATTAGGTGACATTATCTGTGTAAACTGAGGGTTAGTTTCTATTCTCTTTAGCTTGGGTCTTATATCTATAACATTTTTCCACGGATCACGCATGAAACTAATGATTTGATTTAATACTTTTTCAATCAAGGTTAGCTCAATTTCAGTAAAACCTCTTGCTCTCTCAAAGGGTTGTCCTGTACCACCTAATACTCTCTCTATCATTGCAAAAACAATACTAGGCATTATTTCTAATATTATTGACCCGGAAAGCGGCGCAAAATCTACTATTCCCAGTATAGACGGATTTGGCATGGAATTCGTAAATTCATTGTAGGTTAGCTGGTCAACAGAAATAACTTCTACCTGTACCAGTGATCTTAAATATCCTGATAAGTATGTCTGCAACAACCTTGCAAAATTTTCATGCATTATTTGCAACGTTCGAGTATGATCCTTTGCAAACTTATTAGGTAGTTTAAAATTGTACTCCCTGATTTTTCTTTCGTCTTTTTCTTCTTTCATTTCATTAACACTTATTTCCCCTGAGCTAAGCGCACTCAGCAGGGCATCTATTTCATTTTGCGAAAGAACCTCAGACACAAAAGGTCACCTCCTTTGCTGCAAGCATTTATTTATTGTACTATTAGTTCATCAATATATACTATAATAGTCTTTTTTGTTCTTATAAGCTCTTGTATCTTGGTTAATATTTCATCCTTCAATTTTAAATGTCCTTCAGATCCTCTATAATCCTCTTCTGTTTTATTTCTCAGTATCAGATTTATAGCATCCCTTATTTCTGTAGTTCTATTTGTTAAAATAGATTCCAAGCTTTTATCAATATCAAGCTTGACTACGACCTTTACCATTCGTCTACTGTCTTTGACGTTATTGACGAACGAGGCAAAAGTAAATTCAACTATTTTTTCATTAATTTCACGCTCTTTGATTTTTACTTCTTCTTTAGGTTTATTTAATACAAATACATATAATATTATACCTGATACTATTATCAAAAGTAAAACTATTATAATTACAATAAGTATTAAATTTTTCTTATCCATAGCATAACCTCCAACACTGTCAAATACTAGTTTGGCTCTAGTGCATTCATAGAAGATCTTAGAATTATTATATCTACTCTTCTATTATTCTGCCTGCCTTCGACGGTTTCATTTGTATCAATAGGTCTTGTATCAGCATAGCCTGAAGTAGATAATCTGGTTTTCTCAATTCCGCAACTTTCTTCCAAATAATGCAAAACATTGCTTGCTCTTTGTGATGAAAGCTCCCAATTTGATGGAAATCGTTGAGTGCGTATTGGGCGATTATCAGTGTGTCCTTCTATTTTTATATTATTTATTGTTTCCTTTAGTATCTCGGATACCTTAAAAATAATTTGCTGTGCCGCTGGCTTTAGATCAGCTTTACCTGAATCAAAAAGAACCTTATCCATAAACCTTATCAGCAAGCCGCGCTCATTTATTTCAACCATTACGCTGCCCTGAAGCTCATTCTCTTCAAGAAATTCTTCTATTTCAGCTTTAAGCTGCTTAAACTCTTCATTAGTTTCACTAGGGCTGTCATTTGGAAAATTATTAATTAAAGGCTCCATATTTACTGTAGTTCCCTGATCAAGTACTCCAAGAGAACCATTCATTGATTGAACAACGGCTTGAAATTTCTGTATATCAATAGTTGACATGGCAAATAGCAAAACGAAAAAGCATAATAACAGTGTCATCATGTCACTATATGTTGCCATCCACTCTGGTGCTCCTTTTTTAGCTTCATCAGATTGCCTTTTCCTAGCCATATTTATTCACCTTCACTCTGTTCCTTTTCGGCTGATAGTTTTTCTCTTAGTTTTGGAGACATAAATGCCTTTAATTTTTCTTCGATAATTCTTGGGTTTTCACCTGCTTGTATTGAAAGCATTCCTTCTAACATAACTTCCTTCATAAGTATTTCCTGTGAGCTTCTAATTTTTAATTTGTTTACCACAGGTATACATAAAACATTTGCTATAAATGAACCATAGAAAGTAGTTATAATAGCAATTGCCATACTTGGACCTAATGTTGATGGATCATTTAACTTACTTAACATGTTTATTAATCCTATTAATGTACCCAACATACCAAAAGCAGGTCCGATTGCTGCAACAAACTCAAAAAATCCTTGATTGCTCTTATGTCTGTCTTCTATAAAGGACAATTCAGTTTCTAATATATTTCTTACAAGCTCAGGATCAGTTCCGTCAACAATTAGTAAAACACCTTTTTGCAGAAAAATATCATTTAATTGCTGCGCTGCTTCTTCAAGTGCCAAAAGACCTTCTTTTCTAGCTATATTGGCAAGATCTATTATTGCTTTTATTATGCTTTCTGGTTCTAGCTCATTATATATAAAAACATGCTTTAACGCTTTTAAGCTTTCAATAGTTTTTTTCATTGGATGTGCTGCAATAGTCATAACTATTGTACCGCCAAAGGTGCATATTATAGAAGTGGTGTCCCAATAACCACTTAAATTTCCACCTAACATTATGGTAGTAAGCATAATAACTATTCCACCAATAAATCCAATAATTGATGCAATATCCATTAAGTGCACCTCATTTCATTCTCGTTAATCTTCAAGTTTATTCTTATTAATTAGAGGAAGCGTATCAAAAATCCTTCTTTTATAATCAATAATTTTTTTTACAATTTCCTCAGGTGTTTCCAATGCTATGTGCTTTTTTCCATCTCTTAAGGTTATTACTGAATCGGGAGTTGATTCTATAGACTCTATCAATTCACTATTAAGATAGTATTCTTTTCCGTTTAATCTTGTAAGCTTTATCAAAACAAACACATCCCTTATATAATCCCTGAGCATTATGCTCAGGGATTATATGTTATTAATGTATAACATTCAATACTGTCAGCACAAATTATCTCTTCATATTAACAAGCTCTTGGAGCATCTCATCTGAGGCTGTAATTATTCTTGAGTTTGCCTGGAAGCCTCTCTGTGTACTTATCATTTCAGTAAACTCCCTTGATATATCAACATTGGACATTTCCAAAGTTCCTGGGTTTAGTGAACCCATACCGCCGGAGCCTGGAAGACCTACAACTGGATCCCCGGAGTTTGGTGATGTTCTGTACATATTTTCTGTTGTCTTTTCCAAACCTGCTGGATTTTTAAATACTGCTAGTGCCAATCTTCCAATTACCTTATTTTGACCATTTGTAAATACACCATTTATTTCTCCTGTAGGACCTATTGTAAATGTATCAAGAAAGCCTTGTGGATATCCATCGCTTGTTGTTACGGAAGCATTTGAGTCGCTTCTAAACTGTGTCAGCTCTGAAAAATCTACATCTACTGTAAAGTTTGAGGATCCATTCTTACCAGGTATTTTTAAGGAAATACCGTTTACATATCCGGCTGCTGATGATAACTTACCATTGCTGTCAAAGCTTATTGGCACAACTGCTGATGCCTGTGCAGCAGCACCATGATTTCCTGCTGTTCCTGCTCCACCGCTGTCGTTACCTACGAAAAACTTGCCTGTTTCTAGATTTTGTATCAGCACACCCCACTCTGTATCAGCTCCATCTCCTGTACCATCAGCCTTTAAGCCTCTAATAAATGTATATTTTAAGTTGTGCTGACCGCCAAGTGAATCAGTATAGGTGTAGGTGGTCTCCCAGCTCTTTGTTCCTGGAGGCAGTGTAACAGTTTCGGGATTGCCTGCATTGATTACTATATTACCAGTTCCCATTTTTGAAATATTATTATCTAAATTTCCCTCAAAATCTGAGAATGTGGTAGATTTTGCATCTATTGACTCTGATTTAGATATCCTTATGCCTTCTAAGTTACTTTTTAATGTATTTGAATCTTTGTCTATCATGTAGCCTAACACTTTAAAGCCATTTGCAGATACTAGATTTCCTGCTTCATCCAATGAAAAGTTACCGGCTCTTGTGTAAGATCTATTGAGATAGTCACTGCTGTCTGAAAGAATAAAAAATCCGTCTCCATTAACTGCTAAATCTGTGTTATTATCAGTTCTTTGTACAGCTCCTCTAACGTGAAAGGTGTCTATAGCAGATAGTGATATTCCAAGTCCCACTTGATGCGGATTAGTTCCGCCCTTACCAGTCTGTGGTGAGCCTGCACCCTTAATAGTCTGACTGAATACTTCCTGGAACGTTACCCTTTGTCCTTTATATCCTACTGTATTTACATTGGCTATATTATTACCTATTATATCCATCTTCATCTGATGTGCTCTTAAACCAGATACACCAGAATACATTGATCTCATCATATTATTTGACCTCCCTAAAGATTTGTTTTTTACCTTTCTTCTATCATTCCGAAAGGTTAAGCCTCCTTTAAAAGGTCCGGCTTATTATATATCTTTTAATTATATAATCACAGCTCCATCAATATTCGTAAAAACATTATCTTTTAGTATTTCCTCGGTTGCTGCTGTAATTACTGTTTTATTTTTAACATTTGCTATAAACGCTGTATTACCCATAATTATTAGTGTCTCTTTAACGCCTTTTTCTGCTGCTTTATTAACTGCACCATTAATTTTTTGTATATCTTCTTTTGACAGTGTAATATTTCTATTTTGCAGCCTTTCTAATGCATGCTTTGAAAATTTTACTTCTGTCTGCTTATTTAGCTCTTGCTCAAACAGCCTGCCAAAATTTATAGTATTCTCAGCGTTTTTTCGTTCAACCTTATTTCCGCTATTTATTATGGGTTTTCCTATTGGTAGAATAGGCTTATTTCCATATACACCACTCATGCTATCACCTCACACTCTGACAATACTACTTTATTTCATATACGCTGCCTAGAGAAATATCCTTGTCATTTACAGTTAAGAATACCTTGCCTTTATCCAACTTAACTTTCTCTACAGGGCCCTCTACGTCTTCATTGTTAACTTTAGCCTTAACAGTCTTACCAATCATACTAAAAGCATATACCTGACCAAAGTTTTGATTAATCATCTGCATCTGTTCAACCGGCGAGAGTACATCTGTAACCTCTTCAACATCATCAAATAAGACTTCTTTTCCATCTAAGCTAAGATAGATTTTTTCATTGTCTACTCTAACCTTTTCTACTACGCCAATAGTTTTTTTAACCTCAGAGGAATTTTCATCTATATATCGGGCAGTTGCTAACTTATTAACCATGTTATATGCTGAATTAACCTTTAATGTTCTACTCATGTTCTGCGTAGTTTCAAGATTAGTAAATTGCGCCATTTGTGCAATAAATTCCTTGTCTTCCATAGGTTGCAGTGGATTTTGATTCTTAAGCTGAACTACTAATAAATTTAAAAATGAATCCTTATCAAGACTACTTTTAAATTCCCGAGGTTTTTGATTTACTGTACCATTAGTCATTAAAATACCGCTTATAGCCATTTCTACACCTCCTATGCTTTAAAATCAACTTTTCCTTCATGATAATTATATGGATTAATCTTAGATATACCTTCATAATTATCAATTTCTACATAGCCTTCTGTCAATATCTGCTTTTTGCTATCCTTTATAGTTTCCTTCCAGACATTTAGATTGTTTTTAGAATTAAACTCCCTGTTTTCATGTCCAACTGAAACACTAAAGCCTTGTACTGATATACCCTTTTCATGAAGCATATCCTTTAATTGATTGAAGTTTGATTCTATTGTTTCTTTTACTGCTTGATTTTCAGCAACAAACTTTGCTGTAATAATACCTTTTTCAACAGCAATCTTCAATGACAGCTTTCCAAGATGCTCTGGTTCAAGGTTTATGTTCATTTCCGATTTACCATCTTTTAATACTATTTCAGCCTTCTGTACGATTTGTTTCATTACTTCTGCTTTTGGTATTTCTACTGCTTTTTCAACTTTTATTATTTCGCCATTATTTTTAATCACAACATCACTTTGAATACTTCCAAGCTTGGTAATAAAATTTTCATCCGGGCTGCTGCTTTGTATTGTTTCAGTCTTAAACTCTGCCACACTCTTTGAAGCTGTAAAGCTCTCATCTTGTTTTTTGCTGTCAGTGTCTGACTTTGTATCCTTGTTGTCAGCTAGGTTAATTTCAGCATTGATATTTTGTTTTTCTACTGAAACATCTGGCTTAACCTTATAGCTTTGATCTTGAAATAGCGGCTTAAAAGTCTTTTGTACACTTATTTCGCTGATATTTAAAGCTTCCTGAACCTCACCCTTGCTTATTGTAGACTCATTATTATTCTGAGCTGTTTTTATAAAAGCATCAAGCTTTTGTATGAGTTCGGTTTTGACTTGCTCCAAATTATTAATGGGTTGTAAGCTATCACCTTTTTCATTTAATACAGCAGCTTCTTTTAAGCTGGCTAAAAGCTGCTTTAAGCTATCAACCTCTGCTTTATTGCTTTCATTAGCACCTAACAGCATTTCGTTAATTTTTCCTTCTGCTTGTGCTAAGAAATTTAGCAACTCATTATTGATGGTTAATTCTTCTAAATCTTGATTATTTTCTGTCATTAGTATTGGCGTATTATTAATTTGAAGCATTGCTAAAAGCTCTTTAAGCACTTCAAACTCTTCGCCTGATACCTGTTTGACTTCTTCTCTAAGCTTGACATCATTCCTCGAATCTGCATTAATATCATCATTTACTGTACTTTGCTTTACATCTTTTAACTCATTAGATTTAGCTTCTGTTTTTTGTTCTTTGTTATCAACATTATGAACTTTCTTCGGTTGTTCGTCTCTTTTTACTTTAAACTGAGAGTTTGCGCTGGTCTTATTCGGTGCGGCTGCATGAGCCAATTCCTTTTTAAAATCACCTGTCTGTTTCTTAGCATATTCAAAGGTATTTTCTTGTTTTGTGCTGTTCTTGGGTATATTAATTGCCTGGGCTAAGGGGAAAAAGTTTACAGTTACTGCCAATACATTCACCTCCTTAAGATTTTTTATATATAAAACCTATGGGTTTTATAGCTATTGTGAATTTGTACTGTCAGCTTTTTCAGCTTCTGGGGTTTTTAAATCCTCCAAAAGCTGAGCAGCTTGTAAAGGATCCATTGCGCCTAAAATCGCTGAGGCTTTTTCTTTTTTCATATTTCTTAATATCTGCACAACAGTTTCCTTTTTATCCATATTTAGTAGTATCTGCACTGACTTATTTACATCTAATTTTTCAAGATACATAACCTGCTCTTTAACGTCTAAAAGATTACTACTTAATTGTATTTGCAGATCTTTTATTTCAAGCTCCTGCTTAGCTATAGTAAGTTCTCTCTCTGCAAGTTCCTTTTCTTTTTTATTTAACTGTTTTTCCTTCTCATCTAATTGCTGGAGCTTTACTTGCAAATCCTTCTTTTCAGTTTCTATTTTTTCTTTTTCCAATTCTTCTGGAGACTTAACTTCAGCAATTGGTCTTACAAGACTTCCTATTACTGGAACATTTACTATCATTCTTGCAACTTCTTTTTTAATACCGCCGAAGTTAAACATAAATATTGCACCAAATGCTATTACAAGAGTTAATATAATTATTATAAGCACAAGCGTAATGCTTGAACCTTTGCCGCTTTTAGCTATTTCTTTATCAGCTTTATTATTTTTCTTTGTGCCGCTGTTCACAGGCTTCTGCATATGATACCTCCACAATAGAACAATATTATTCCATGCTTTTTTTACCTTCCTTGAAGGTTACCAAATCATCTATTAATTTTTCTTCTATTTTTTGTTCTTCGTATAAATATTTGTTATAATCAATGTTTTTGAGCTTTTCCATCATTTTTTTTTCTTTGGCTGCTTCTATCAATTCCTGCCTGCATATACTCATATAGTCCTCAGCCATTTTTATTTTTACTTTTTGACCTGATATGCTTCTTTTATAGTATTCTGTATATTCCATTAGAGTTTTTAATTGTCCAACCTGTACTCCGCTGCAAAACTCCTTTTTAAGTCTGTTATGCAAATCATTGGAGTCCATTTTGATTTCTTCTAAAATATTTTTTTCCTGCTCAAGTCTTTGTGTAGCTGTTCCTAATTGATTCATCTTATCTTTTTCAATATTTTCTTTTAAATTAAGTATGTTTTGCATCTTAAATCTATAACCAACCATAACCTACTCCTTATGAAATTATGTTATTCATAATTTGAAGTATATCGCTTATTTCATACTTTTCATGGGTTCCCTGCTTTAAAAAGCTGTTGATTTTATCTATTTTATCTATAGCTCTGTCAATATTTGTATTGCTTCCCTTTACATATGCACCTATATTTATAAGATCCTCAGCATCCTTATATACTGACATTATAGATTTTATTTCATTTGTCAATTGTTTTTGTTTCTCTTCTATTATATTCGGCATAACTCTACTTACACTTGATAGTATATCTATAGGGGGATAGTGATTTTTATTCGCCAAATTTCTTGATAGTACAATATGACCATCCAATATACCTCTTACTGTATCAGCAACTGGCTCATTCATATCATCACCATCAACCAAAACAGTGTACATACCAGTTATCGAACCTACCTCAGATGTTCCGGATCTTTCTAATAGCTTTGGCATAACTGCGAATACCGATGGTGTGTATCCCCTGGTTACAGGCGGCTCACCTATAGCAAGCCCAACCTCTCTTTGCGCCATTGCGAATCGTGTCAAAGAATCCATCATCAACATTACATCTTTTCCTTGATCTCTAAAAAATTCTGCTATTGAAGTGGCAAGCTTAGCTGCTTTCAACCTGATTAGCGCTGGTTGATCAGATGTAGCAACTACAACTACAGATCTTTTTAATCCATCCTCTTGTAAATCGTTTTCTATAAATTCTCTTACTTCTCTTCCACGCTCACCTATAAGTCCGATAACATTAACATCTGCTTTAGTATTTCTGGCAATCATTCCCATAAGAGTGCTCTTACCAACACCACTTCCAGCGAATATGCCAATTCTTTGTCCTTTTCCAATAGTTAATAATCCATCTATAGACTTTACACCAAGAGAAAGTATCTGATCTATTTTTTTTCTTGTTAATGGGTTAGGCGGTATATTTTCCACTGGGTAGTATGTCCTTCCGTCAATAGCCCCTGTATCATCTATCGGATTTCCCAGACCATCAAGTATACGTCCTAACATACTATTGTCAACCTTAACTGTAAGACTTTTGCCGGTTGCCTCAACCTTGCTGCCTGGACCAATTCCATCCATTTCGCCTAGGGGCATTAGACATGCAATGTTATTTTTAAATCCAACTACTTCAGCGGCGATGGGATTATTATTCTTTAGTGTATATATATTGCAGATCTCCCCTAAATTAGCGGCAGGGCCAATCGACTCAATGGTTAAACCCACTACCTGCGAAACCCTGCCTGTATATTTTATAAAATCTTCACTTTCAATCATATTTCTATACTTATTATAGTTTATCATTGACATACTATCACTCATTTCTAAGTGCGTAAATAAACGCTTTTTCGAGCTCGCGCAATTGAACCTCTATACTTGAATTTATCTCTCCTGAAGGTGTTTCAACTACACAGCTGCCTTTTTGCAGTGATACATCCTTGAGTATATCTAAATCGCTTAAACCTTCAGTTAGCTTTATTATTAAGTTTTTGTTTTCAACTACATAATCATAATCTTCTAAAGATACACGCAAAATCAATTTGCTTTTGAAAGCGCATTTATCTATTGCCTGCTTGATAATTGAAAGGATTGCATCTTTATTCTGCTTAAGTTCTTCACCTATTATCTTTCTTGATACTTGCAGCATTATAAACATAATTTGTTCTTCTGCTTCACTATATATTTCTTTCAATCTCGAATCTAATGTATCCTTTATATCCAGTGCGGCTTCGATTATATGCTGTGCATCCTGCAAACCCTGATTAAATCCAGCTTGGTAGCCTTCATTATAACCTTCTTGACGCAAAACCTCCGACTGTGCTTCAGCCTCTATCAGTATTTTTTCTTTAATATTTTTTGCTTCATGATTCGCTTCTTCGATTATTTTTAAATACATTTCCTTTGCATCTTTTATTATCTTAGCTGAATCTCTTTCTGCTTCCTTGATCACTTCTTCCTGTGTCTTTTCTCGTTTTTCCACAGGCTCTCTTTTTATTATAGTGGTAATATTATTTTTAATTGGCTTTGGAGTACCTATTTGGATATAGTCTGACTTAAATACTCTAGACAACTATTTCATCTCCTCCGCCTCTTGAAATTACTATTTCTCCTGCATCTTCTAGTTTTCTTATAACATTAACAATTTTTTGTTGTGCTTCTTCAACATCACGAAGTCTAACAGGTCCCATGTAATCCATATCTTCTTTAATCATTTCAGATAGACGCTTAGACATATTTGTGAATATTGCCTTGGACACTTCTTCACTGGAACTCTTAAGTGCCAATGCCCAGTCGTTGTTTTCGACTTCTCTGATAACTCTTTGTATGGATCTGCTGTCTAATGTAATAATATCCTCGAATACAAACATTCTCTTTCTTATTTGCTCTGCTAAATCTGTATCCTGTACCTCAAGAGTTTCTATAATGAACTTCTCAGTACCTCTATCTACAGAGTTTAATATATCAACAATAGCTTGGATACCGCCTGCAATAGTAAAATCCTGAGTAACCATAGATGAAAGCTTACGCTCTAGTACCCTTTCTATTTCCTTAATAATTTCAGGCGAAGTACGATCCATAATAGCTATTCTTCTGGCTACATCAGCTTGCTTGTCCTGCGGTAATGCTGAAACAATCTGCGCCGCTTGCTGTGGTTTTAAATATGCAAGTATCAGTGCAATAGTTTGGGGATGTTCCCCCTGAATAAAGTTTAACAGCTGTGCTGGGTCTGCTTTCCTTACAAAATCAAAGGGTCTAACCTGTAAGGAAGCTGTAAGTCTGTTAATTACATCTACTGCTTTCTGACTGCCCAATGCCCTCTCTAATATTTCCTTTGCGTATGAAATACCACCCTCAGAGATATATTCCTGAGCCAAGCAAATCTGATAAAACTCTGAAAGAACATTTTCCTTTTCTTCAGGAGTTACTGTCCTCATATTAGCTATTTCCAAGGTTAGTTGTTCAATATCCTCTTCCTTAAGGTGCTTGAATATTTGGGCAGATTTTTCAGGTCCCAAAGTAATTAGTAGTACTGCTGCTTTTTGCCGTCCTGATAATGATCCTTGTTTTTGTCTGCTCATATACTCACCCATTTCTACTCTTCATTTAGCCA
This sequence comes from uncultured Clostridia bacterium, assembly GCA_937930535.1. GTDB lineage: Bacteria > Bacillota > Clostridia > Lutisporales > Lutisporaceae > CALGKJ01. The sequence goes on along the minus strand of CALGKJ010000209.1, from coordinate 1,948 downwards.
AGATTTTAATAATGTTGCTACTTGATCAGGTTTTTGACCAACAAATTTTTCTATTTTCTTCTTAAGCTCATTCTTATCTTCAATATCTATTTCCTCTATAGGAATTGCTGGAGCTGCCGAAGCCGCTGCTACAGCTTGCTGTAACTCAAATTCTTCATCTCGGGCTACTCCCGAGCGTCTTCTAATAAATAAGAACATCGATAGTCCCAGTACCAACAGAGCCGCTGCTACAGAACCTATCTTTATCATATTATCCATACGCTGCTGTGCTGCTTCACGTTCCAATTGATTGTTAAAAGCAACATCTACAGAATTATTGAATTCTGATACTGCAATGGTAATATTGCCAAGATGTTCCTGTGAAGTTTTTTGAGGAACAAAGGCCTTTGTAGCATTTACTACAAGATTATTTAATTCCTGCTTAAGAGACTCAATATCAACATCTTCTTTTAATGCTGAACTATCTACCGTTATTGCAAGAGACAAATCTTCAATATTTCCTACTTCCTCGACAATTTGCTTTTTAATCTCATTAAATTCATAATTAACTGTCTGATTTACTTCACTATATTCTGCCTTACCAGTCTCTGTCTCTACGTATTGGTTTATATCAGTGTTGCTGTCTGTTCCAGGAACACCGCTTCCAGCAGCATCTACCCAATTTTTACGAATTTCCTGCATACTGCTTACTATGCCTTTTACATTTTCCTCATCAACTGGTAAAAATTCAGTACTGTTAATTATCTTACTAGATGTATTTATATTAACTGAAGCAATTACTTCTATGCTTCCTTTTCCAAACATTCTGCTTAAGAGCTTGCTGATTTTTTGTTCAATATCCTGACTGTACTTTTGTTGCAGCTCATATGCAGAACCGACATTATCAGTAATCTCCTGCTGAGACTGAGTTAAAGGGTTGCCCGCTTCATCCAGTACTTCAACATCCTCTTCTTTAATCCCTACACTTTTGGATACAAAGCTGATAATACCATTTACTTTGCTTCTGCTTAGAGCCTGGGCTCCAGATTTCATCTTTACAATAAGACTTGCTGATCCTCTTTTTTCGCTGTTGGATAGCACAAAGCTGTCTGTGTTTGGTAATTGAAGTATTACTGTTGCATCTGAAACACCGTCTAATGTTAAAAGTCCATGTCTTATCTCATTCTGCTTTTGCTGCAAGTACATTTGCCTTTTGTCGTCAGCAGTCATCAAGAAATTATTGCCTGTATTTGCTTGAGGTAAAGAACCTTCACTTGTTAATACACCCTCAGCATATAATTCCATTTGTAAGTCCGCTGCTCTTCCCTTTGGAACAAAAAGGGTATTACCTTCTACTCTTATATTATGGCCCTTTTCTCTTATCTGCTGGTGTATCTTACCTGCTGTTACTGGATCAGTACTATAATATAGTGGTTCCCACCTTGGTGCTCCTGCATATAAAATAAACCCTACAAGTACGGTTATGAATAAAGCACTGATAATAATAATCTTTGTTTTCTGCCCTTTATCCAGTCCGCCCCATGATTCATTCATCTCACTTTTAAGCTTATTAAAGAAATCACCCATTTAATCACCCCGCAAAACTATACAGGCATGCGCATAATTTCCTGATATGCATCCAAAAACTTATTTCTTATTTGTAGCGTAAATTGCAGAGCCATCTCAGCTTTTTCTGAGGCAATCATAACTTGATGTATGTTGTCTATTTTACCTAGTGCCAATGCTTCATTCATCATTTCAGACTCCTGTTGGAGATTGTTTACTTGATTGATCGCATTATTCAAAAATTCAGAAAAAGAAACTCCATTATTTGTAGAACTTGAGCCTGAATTAATTTTATCGCTTATATTCATTTGATTAACTGGAAAATTAATTTTCATTTTTATATCCTCCATATAGCAGTAAAGTAATATGTTCTGGTTTTATAGGGAAGCAACCATAAAACTTA
>CALGKJ010000208.1 GCA_937930535.1 uncultured Clostridia bacterium | reverse complement strand
AGACGAAAAGAAAAATTTAACAACAGTTTTATATGAGGTTCAAAAGGTAGTAAACGAGGATGGCGAGTTTATCGGGGATTTAAAGCAGACAGAAGAGGTTAATTATTTTATGAGAAATTGCTTTATACCTTATGATAAGGTAAAGAATCTTGAAGTACTTGTTGGGTCCCAGAATGCTTTTAGTGAGAAGCAGTATAAAAAAGTAAAGCCCTTTTATTTTTTATATATTATAGAGGCTTTAATAACTATGGATTGCTTTGATGTTATTATAGTTGATACAAACTCATCCTTTCAGCACGTTTCTACTATGCCGTTGATGCAAATGGCTAAAAACTGTTATTTTGTAATGAATTTAGACTTCAACAACATAAGAAATAATGCGCGTTATAAGGAATACCTGTTTGAGCAGGGCTTGTCCCACAAGGCTAAATATGTTTTGAATGAGGACATTGCTATAAAAGCTGATAGTCAGGAGCAGGAGCATAGCTTGATATTTACAGCCAATCATATAAAAGAATCTGATTTTGTATTTGAGGCAAAGATTCCTATAATATCTAAAACGACGATCCTTAACAGTATTTATGAGGGCAAGCCTATTATTTTAAGCGATGAAGAAAATACCGAAAAAGCTAGATACGAAATTTCTAAGTTGGCAAACAACATATGGCCTATAAAAAATCTAAAGCAGATGGAAGAAAGGCTTAACCAGAAGAATTCCGTTAAAAAAAGCAGCTCTATACTAGATAAAATTAGCTCCCTTCCATTATTTGGAGGAAGATCTAATAATTCTTAAACTATATAAAACACATTAATTCTTTTACATATATAGATAAAATTGCTGTACAGGGGGAAAGCAGATGAGTTCTGGAAGTAATATAAAGCTTCAATCATATAAAAAGGATTTATTAAAGGTATCTAAACAAAAGCTTAGCGGTGCACTGCTTGATTACGAAGAAGCAGAGGGAGAGGTCAGAGAATATGTATCTGAGAAGCTAATAAAGGAACTAGATTTTAATGCCAAAAAAGAAAACATAGTAAAGGATAAGCAGTATCTTAGAAAAAAGAAGGAGCTGTACAGGCGATATATTATAGACTGCATACACGCCAAGGATATTGCCGTAAGAGGCTATGATGGTGCAAGGCGGGATATCTTCGTAAAGGAAATGATAGCTGAAATGGCAGGATACTCCGTCCTTGAGCAAGCCTTTAGTGATCCTCTGGTAACGGATATATATTGCATAGATTGGAAAACTATATTTCTTGAAAGAGGTGGTAAGAACGTACCTTATACAGATAAGGAAACAGGAAAGCCAATCACCTTCAGAAATAAAAAGCACTATAAGGACGTTATAGAAAGATTCCTCAGGGAAGCTGGAACAGAAATAAACATTGGTGCAAATAAAATAGTGGACTTTGAATTATACGGCGATAGAGGCTGCGCCACCTCCGATGCAGTATCTCCAAGAGACTACACCCTGACCTTAAGAAAACACGCCGAGGAGCATATTACCCTTCAGCAATTACTTGACAAGGATGTTATTTCACCTGAAATGGCTGATTTTACAGGCATGACTATAGACGGTGAATGTAACGTAATCGTAGCCGGTCTTACAGGAAGTGGTAAGACTACCTCAATAAGAGCTATACTTGACCATTATGTAACCAAAAACCAAAAAAGAATGCTGGTTTGTGAGGATACTCAGGAGTTGTTCCCCAAAAACGAGCATACTCTTGAGCTGGTATCGGTAAAATCTGATGATCCCAAATACAGAGTATCTTTAACCAGCTTAATATATACAGCACTTCGTTTAAAGCCCAAATATATAATAGTCGGGGAGGTTAGAGGAGAGGAAGCACAGGCGGCTGTCGAAGGCATGGAAACCGGACACAGCACTATATTTACTATGCATGGAGGACATGCTTGGAACATTATTAACCGTTTGGTAACTAAATATATGATGGCAATGCCTTCATTGGGCATAGACGTTGTTGAGCGTATTATTGGAAGTGCCGTTGATTATATTATTATTCAGGATGCCATCCCTGGAGTTGGAAGAAAAATCTCTTCGATAACAGAAGTGGCATATGACTTTGAAACAAAGCGTGTTATTGTTAAGGACATATTCGTATACGATTTCAAGAAAAAGGACTGGATACTAAAAAACAAGCTGGATGAAGAGAAGGCCAACAAGATGATGCGAAGGGGTATACCTATTGAATTACTTGATAAATGGGTGGAGACCGGTGATAAGGAAAAGGATAAGGCTGATATAGATGACTTTAACAAGGAGTATCTTGAAAAATCAAAGCTCAGAAAAGAAGAGCGGGCTAAAAGACTTGAGGAGGAAGAAAGAGCAGAAGAGGAAAGAGAAAGAATCAGGAAGGAAGCAGAAGAAGCAGAGCTGCACGAAATGATGAATAGGACAGAACAAATTGTAAATTCCCTGTCAAGTGTTTAATAAAGCCTTATCAAGCACTTTTTTCGATTATTTGCTTAAGTATATTTATATATTATATAAGCATATGACTATAAGCTAATTGATGTGCATTATGTATACATATTAATTGGAAGAAAAGTTTTCAGCAAAACATTAAAAATAGTTTTTCATGGAGAGTATTCCGAGGTAAGGGGTGGTGCGAAGCATGGAAAAAACCATGATATATTTTATTGTGTTGATGTCCCTGACTATTATTGCCATGGGTTTGGACAGCAAAAAAATAAATGCTCTAAATGCAAGAAGAAAGCAATCTGAACAGTTTATTAAAGAGAATGCATTGAGAGACAAATTTGAAAAATACACTAAAGAAAAGGTAGGATTTTCTAAAAGGTATAAGGTTGAGACCATGTGTCTGCAAGCTGGAATAAATCTTTCTTATTCTGACTTTCTGCTGTTATCCTATGCAACATCAATAATAATGGCGATAGTTATGGCAAGTATACTTAATAATATAATACTAGGCTTATTATTTTTATTAATAGGATACATTACTCCCAGACAGGTAGTAGGCTTTCTTAAGAATAAGCGTTTGGGAAAGCTCAATTTACAAGTAGGCTCCTTTATGCAGATGGTTATTAAGAGATATGAAAACACAAAGGATTTTAATACAGCACTTGAGCTTACTTTACATGAATTTAAAGGACAGCAGCCAATTTATGGAGAGATAAGAAAAACAGTTACCGAAATTAATCTAGGCTTGCCAGTTACAGAGGCAATGGATAACATGGCAAGACGGACAGGAAACAAGTATATGCAAAGGTTGTCAGATTATTATAAAATCGCATCCAATCTGGGAACAGAAGAGGTTCGTAAAAATCTGCTAAGACAAGCCCATATACAATACGAAGAAAACAGAAGAACAGAATTGGCAATGAAAAAGGAAATAGCAAAGCCTGTTAGGGAAGCATACATTATGCTGGCTACAATACCGGCCTTTGCAGTTTATATGATAACAACCAATGATGATTATGTAAGGTTTATGACACAGGAATTTCTGGGGAAGGTAGGAGTTGCAGTAATATCCTTTGTATTTATCGGCTGCGTATGGTTTATAAATACAAAGCTGGGTGCTCCACTGGATCAATAAATTTCAGCTTAAGGAGGTATTAAAATGTTTGTAGTATTCTGGATAGGCATAATCGGCTCAATATTACTGTTATCAAGAAATGTAATTGATTTACTATTTAGCTTGGAAAACCACAGTATACATAAAAGAAGAATGAGACAACTAAACTTTGAGAGTAAAAAGCAGGATATGGATATATCCGAAATAATTGAAACTGTTACAGAACCCATAATAAACCACTTGTTTCCTAAGTTGAAATTCAATAACCTTGAGCAGCTGGAAACTGACTTAAAAATGGCCAAGTGGGATAAATATTTTACTCCAATAAGATACAGAGCTCTTGACTTTTTATTAAAAGCTGTTGGTATAGTTGTTTTTATACTATTGTTTAATAAAGCAAAGCCCCTTGCCTTTGTATGGGGTGGTATATTCTGCTTTGGCTTAGGCTTCTTATTTAGAAATACCATTTCAAATAGAAAAACAAAATTATTTTATGATTTTCCTGAGCTTATAAGGGTTGTTGATGGATATTTATCCGCCGACGTGCCTTTTGCTCAAGCAGTTGCAGATGCCATTAAATATGTAGGTGACGAATGGAAGCCGATTTTGCACCAATTTGTTATTGACTGTGATATGAAAAGCATAGATGAGGCATTAGAAGGCTTGAAAAATGCTGTTGACCTGTTTGAGGTCAAAGAGTTTGTTGCATTAGTAAGGCTAACCCTTGAGCAGGGTGGAGATGCACGAAAAAGCTTTGAAGAACAGGCGGAAAAAATTACTGAGATGCAGAGAAATTTAATGGCGATCAAAATTGGACAAAGAGAAACAATGGGTATGCTGGTTCAAGGACCTCTGCTTATATGCAACCTTCTTGTATTTGCACTGCCTACAGTAAGCTCCATGACAAGTCTGACCACTATGTAGCTTTGCAGATAATAGCAATACTCATAGGCAGCCATTTATAATATTAGTCAAATTAAAGTTATAAAAAATTTAATTTTGACTACAATATATCATTCATTATTTACAAAATTATGAAAAGGAGGAGAATAACCCATGATGAATTTATTTAATAGAGCAAGGTATGTTATGACAGGCGAAGATGGAGCATCCAACGTAGAAATCATCATATGGATTTCTGTTGTGCTTGTAATATCTACAATACTATTTGCTTTCAAAGATGCAATAATTGGTTTCTTAACAAAGGCTAACACTAAGGTTAATGGCTTGGTTGTAGATTAATTGAATTAAAACGTAAAAATTATGGGGGATTTATATAAATGAATCACCCATAATTTTTCATAAAACAATAGTTAAGGAGGTGTGCAGTGTTGTTCAATGGTAAGATTAATACAATTATACATAAGATAAAACACAATAAAAGCGGTTCTATGACAATAGAAATGATAATAGCGTTATTTATCCTTGTTATTTTAGTTTGTGCAGTTACAGATGTAGCAGTTCTTGGCTACAGGTTTTTTGCTTTGAACATGTCAAACTCATTTTTAGCTAGAACTACTGCACTACAGGGAGGCGTTATGAGCTTTCCGCCTACAGGCTTTGGAGGAGGCAGTGCTGCCTATCAGGACAGAACGGAGATTTCTAATATACTAACCAGAAATTTTAGTAATGCAGGCATAACTAGCTGGCAGGGCAAAATTAATGATATAAATTTTAGAAACAGTGATGTATTTGTAGATTATGGATACCCAATCGTTACGGAGCTGAGTATTGTACATTCTTGGACTCTGCTTAGTAATTTTATACCAGGCACTATAAATCAGACACTAATATCAAGAAGAGTTGCAGTTTCTGAATTTAAAAGAAATTACAATAATGATAGAGGGTATTGATATGAGTAAGAAAAACAATCTGCTCAGTAAGCTTAAATATAATAAAAGTGGAAGCATGTCTACGGAAATAATTCTAGGAACTTTAATTGTCATAATACTTATAAGCTTTGCTATAGACTTAATACTTATATCCCATAAGCTAATGGTTCTGTCTACAACCAGCACATATCTGTCAAGAACAGTAGGCTTGCAGGGAGGGCTTTTAAGCAATCCACCTTCTGGCTTTGAAGGAGGAGGTAATGGCTATCAGAGGAAAGCTACAGTAATAAATAATATAAATAGAGTGTTTAAAGCAGCAGGAATAAGAACAACAGAATGGTTTGCTAAAATAAACGGAAATGACATATTGGGAGAAAATAAAGTAGATGAGGGATTTGCAATTAAGACAGAGCTTACAATAAACTTTAGTTGGAAGCTGTTAAGCAACTTCATACCCGGAAATTTGAATCAAAGCGTAACCTCTAAAAGAGTGGTTATATCAGAATTCAAGGAAAGAACTGAAGGGATTAAGGGTGAATAATATGAGGAGGCTTTATAAAATACTTAACAATCAAAAAGGCTCCTATAGTATTCTAATAATAATAGTAGCTTTTATTATGATTGCTTCTATAACAGGCATGCTTGATTTAATATTCAAAAACTACGCAATTGAAGAAATACAAGGTGTTATGGACATGGCAGGTGTTTCATGTCTGAAAAAGGCAGTGGATCAAACATACCTCAGAATGGACAAGCTAAAGGTGGAACCGGCAGTTGCAGCATCTTGGTATATTACAGAGGTAAAAAAGCTTATAAAACCCAGTGGAAATAGCAATGCGATTATTAGATACTTTGATTTAAACATAAATGACATTGATGTAACCTCTGGATATTCGGATAGCTGGGGCTTTGATGATAATAAGCCAAGACAGTATGCAATGATTAGAGTTCTTGCAAGGGCAAGAGTTAAAGCAAGCTGGTACGATAAAGTAGAAAAGCTGGCTAAAAGATATTATGACTCAAAAAGTAATACTACCTTCACTATAGAATTTGTGGGCGTAAACAATAATGGAGAAGCTGAAATAATAATCAGGAGTGTGAGCAGAATTGTATTTAGATAGCTTTCTACTATTTCAAAAAGGCTTTATAGAAGGCTTGAACACTTTAACTTCAAGTTACTATGTAGTTTTAATAGTACTGTACTTTCTTATCCATGCAGCAGTGACGGATATTAAGTATCTTAAAATTCCAAATAAGCTTAACGCTGCATTTTTACTTGCTAGATTAGCTCTTATTCCATGGCTGGGATTTTCGCTTGATAATGTGTATGGAGCAATTTTCTGCTTTCTTGCAGTATTAATACCAGCTATGATTATGATGCACAAAATGGGCGGAGATATTAAAATGCTGACTGTATTGGGACTATACCTAGGCATAGGACTGGCCCCCTCATTTCTTTTACTGTGCTGCATATACAACGTAATTTATTGGGCAGTAAATAAGATAATCCGCAACAAGAAGGGAAATATGCCTTTTGCCCCATTTTTTCTTCTGTCATATATTACATTGATTATTATAGGATTTGTAATTTAGATATTCAAAATAATAAAGCATAAAAGGCGGTCAACCGCTCTTTATGCTTTATTATTTTATAGAGATATTATTAATACAATTACAGCCTATAAGCTATATAAATTAAATTGTCAAACATCTGCTTGTCAAAGGAACCTACATGAATTAACTGAATGACTCCATTTTCATCTAAGAAAAGGAAGGTAGGAATATATATTGACTTGTATGCACCACGTATTAGCTCGCCATCCTTTGAAACAACTACTTCACCAGTATAACCATTTAGCTTAAGAAATGACTTAACCTCATTTAAATCCTGCTCCACAGCTATTGAAATAAACTCAATGCTGTCTTTTTCCCGTTCCCTTCTGACAATATCAAGATCACTGAAAATAGCTACACAAGCATCACAGTAGGTTCCCATAAACTCGACTACTACCCTTTTACCCTTGTATTTATCATAAAACCCTTGCACATTTGCTTCCATGTCAGTATATTGCAAATCAACAAACTTTTCACCAATTAGTTTTTTAGCCATAGATCTTACCTTTTTATCAGTATAAAACTTATCAATGTCAAAGGGCGGTTCAGATTTTAATTCAGAAGCTACTTCATTACCGTCCGTTAAGCTGTTATTGGATATCTGGGATGTATCCTTTGTGCATCCAGTCAATACTACTAAAACCACAATCGATAAAATAATAATATACACTATTTTCTTCATAGTATACCCCCTAAGAAATATGTGTGATAATTATATCAAGGTTGCATACAATAGTCAACACATCTATTGTGTTACATATGGTAATTTTATTTAAAGCAGTATTGATATACTGTTCTTTTTTTGAAAGCATTTATGAGGTAGTGTAGCTGCGTCCCAATACCCCTTCATTAGACACTATAGAGCACAAATTCAATTGTATAACACAACAGTAGAATATAAAATAAGTACGTTGACAATATGCAACAAACTTTATTTAAACAATGTGAAGCTGCTTATTTAAAGTTAGTTTGAAATTTCAAAAAGGGGTTGATAGTATGTTTTCTGAAACTACTTTTGATGTAGTAGAGGGTACCACAGAGGAAGTAATTGAAGATGCAGAAATTATTATTGATGGTGTGATAGTTGAAGGAACTGAATTAGGGCTTGATATATATAATGAAGAATACGATGAGTTTATTGAGCAAGAGTTAGAAAAGGAAATTCTTACAAAGAAAGTCTCACAGGAAGCTACATTTCTAACAGATCAGGAAATAGAAGTCATGGCAGACAATAACTATGCCCTTGTATTCTATGTGGTTAAGATGTTCAATAACTCAGGTATACCTTATGAAGAGCTGACAAGCATAGCTATGGTAGGATATGCAAAGGCATTAAAGACATATAACAAAGCAAAAAAAGTCAAGTTTTCAACCTACGCCTTTAATTGCATTAGAAATGAGATTCTTTTTTTTCTAAGAAAAGAAACACAGCATATGAAGAATGATATTTCACTTCAAAAAATCCTCTCCACAGATAAAAATGGAAATAACCTCTCGTTGGAGCAGACTGTAGGGGATTTGGATTTGGAGGTTTCCTCAGCAGAGGACAAAATTATGATGCAGGAATGTCTCACATGCTTGGAAAGTGCTGTAACGCTGTTAAGCACAAAAGAAAGATACATAATAACTCACAGGTTTGGACTGGGTGACTGTGATGAGCTTACACAGAAAGAAATTGCAGATGCCATCGGCATGAGCCAGGCTAATGTTTCAAAGCTGGAGAAAAATATAATGGAAAAGCTTAAGAAGCTTTTAAGCAGTAAATATAAGATCAAGAGCTTATGGGACTAAGAGTGCATCATAACACAGGATTTTTTTATTCTAGGTTTTTAGCTTAAAATTTAGATTGTATCAAGCTAAAAACCTAGAAGGGAAGCATTAACTAGCTTATGATAAATTAAGTTTTATGGTTGCTTCCCTAGATTATTAATATTGGTATGCATAGCTGCCGATTTCTCTAACAAAATCATATTTAAAGCTTTTGTTCTTTATTTCAGCTATCAGCAGCTCTTTCAAGGTTTCACTGGTAGATGAATTAATTATTTCCTCAATTCTTGATACAGGAAGAATTCCATCTTCATCCCCACACACTTGTCCGGTATGGGTAAAGCAGAATATTTCTTTCACATAAGACACTTCTGGTCTGTTTTTCATAACTATAGGCGGATTGCAAAAAGAACTGCTTTCATATAAATCATAAGGTATTTTTTTACGTAATAAAAATGCTTCTAACTCTGACAGTTCGTGCCTATGCAGCTCGCTACACAGATGCACTACATTTGGCTGTACGTAAACATCTCCGAAATTCATCAGCTTATCTATGAATTTATCGGAAGCAAAATAAGTAGGAATCATTATTGTGATTTTAATATCTTTCGTATTAATAGGTGCATCCTCCTTTCAACTTTTAGAAAAATACGAACATATGTTCTGGTATTATTATACCAAATTAACCCAAAAAGTAAAGTCAATATATACCATATCGAAAATATTTTATTAATTTCATCCTATAGAACAACTTGCTTCGTTGTGGCGCAATACTTATACCAATATATATAATTTTATTTGGGTAATATTAGATAAGCTTTAAGTACTATTACTATGAAATTTATGAGAACAGTACAGTAAAAAATACGAACACAAAACTCATGAAAAATATATAAATATGCTCAGTATCAAAATATGAATGAAATAAAAAAAAGATTGTATATTATTATAAAGGTGCTGACAAATTGCAACAGATCTTTCATATGAGCACTTCTACCATGTAAAAGCTGCTAATTAATACTATATAGTAATGTTTAGAAAGGATGTGACATTTTGAAAAGTTTTAAAGCAGGCATTTTGTGTTTAATTTTTTTTATATCTATATTACCCCTAAGAGTATCAGGAGAAATTTTTATAGTTAAAGGGACAAGCACTACTATAAATAGTTCAACCTCCGGGTACAATGGCACACCCATTCTTCAGGTAGCTCCTCATGATGATATATCTAAAACTAATTGGGACAATACGATGAATTACGAGATAGTTCTTATTAATAAAGAAAATAACAATGTAATTCAATCTGTTTTGCTTAAGGGTCTCCAAGAATTCACTTTTAACAATCTACAGGAAGGTACGGAATATATTATAGAACAGAGAATTATCAAAGAGGGCATATCCATAATCAAAAGAAGCTTTACTAAAGCCACCGATAGCTCTATGCCCCCTATAATTACATACATTCATATGAACAAGAACAAGTTAACCGTAGAGGTCAACAATAAAGAGAAGCTGCCGGAAAATGCATATTCTTTTCATATATATGGCGATAACAGGCAGCCAAGCTTTCAGCCAAGAAATTGGAAATGGGTAACACTTAAAGACACCATAACTATAACAGTATCAGATTCTAAGGGAAATATGACTACTACAATGTTAAAAGTCAGAGAGAACCTTACGCTTGATTGCACTAACCTACAGACACCTATTATAGTTTCATCAAGCTTCTCTGTCAGAAAATCGGATTTGATTAAAATGATTTCAGATAAATATAAGCTTTCAGGAAAGCTTGAATTAAAAAAAAGTGATGATATTTCCATAGATGGAGATATAGTCTCATTTGTTAAAACTGGAATTAATATTATATCCTTGTATGATAATGAAAAAAATAAGCAGTACGATACCTTGTTTAAGGTAATGGACACTATAAAATCAGGGCGAACAATAGTTATACAAAAAGATATGAAAATCAACTTTGCAGCATGTTTTTCTGATGTACTAAAAAGAGAATTTGGAGATGCACCTTACTCTTGGTCAGCATCTGACAACTGTCTTATTAGAGAAGGGCATCTGTTAAGGGGTATAAGTAAGGGTATATCGCAAATAACTGTTAAGCAAGGCAGTAAGAATATGATTTTCTATATTGTAGTAACGGATAAAATAGAAGAAGCTCTGAACATGTACAGTATAACAAGGGAGATAATTCCATATGCAGTTAGAATGGATACAAGAGTAAGCTTAAAGGATGCCTTGGGAATAACAAGCAGCTTAGATATAAATAAGGATGAGTACAAGAAATATTTAATTGTTGAAACAAGCTCTCCAGGTGTTTCAATAAGTAATGGCGAAATCATTTTTACAGCTCCTGGCACTAAAAAACTGAAAATAATAAATCCCCTGACAGATTGTATTTATGAGATAGGGTTAGATGTAATGAAAATTAATAATGAAATAATAGCTTTTACTGATATTAGTGATCCGATTTTAAATAAAAAAATTGATGATTTGCAATATTACGGAATAATAGCAGGCTCTTCGGACAGACTGTTTAAACCCAATAATAATATAACTATAAAAGATTTTTTAGTAATATTAAATAGATATATGGTGCTTTACCATTATAAAAAAAATGAATTAGTAAAGAATCCAAAGCTGATAAATCTGACTGACAAAGATCCAGCATATTATCAGGCACAAAATCTTCTTGCAGCACTAATTCAGGAAGAGGTCGATGAAATATTTGGCAAAGATACAACCCTTTATCGCAGTATAACAAGAAAGGAAGCAGTGGATGTGCTTGCAAAAACAGTTCTGAGAGATGAATACCATGACTACATGGTTGATGTATTCTACACAGATATAAGCTATGATGAACCATGGGTTGCAAGCCTGATGAAGGTAATGCCTCTAAAGGTTTTTAAGGGCTATGAGGATAATACATTTAGACCAACTGAAAATATAAGAAGAGCTGAGGTTATAGAAATCATGACAGCATTATATGATTTCTTCGTAAGAAAATAGAGATTCAGCCGCAAAAGGGGGATACCAATGATATTACTAGATGATTTTAAAAGACTAAAAACTGGTACAATGATAATTTTTCATGTAGCAAATAAAATTGGATTTGTAACCAGTCGAACTAAGGATAGAATAACCATTTTTGATAATCTTGGAATACAAAAATCCTATGACAGATTTTCCTTGGAAAGGTGTGATATTTTAAGGTTTGACAAGCCAGAGGAATTTATATATCAATACTTGCAAGCACTGAAGGATGATGATTTATCCATAAGAATAGGGGAGGTCATGCGGAGCATGGGTGTGGACTCCCTAGAAAAAGCTATGGAATTAAAATATTCGAAAACGCAGACCGTTAGACCGGAAGATATAATGCATGAAGAACAAGTTAATAACTGTAATATGAAAGCTGCCAGCTGTGAAAATGCACCATATAAGTATCATTATAGCCATATGGTTAATGAGGAAGCACTAATAACAGCTTTTGAAGAAGCAAACAACACAACTAAATATAATAGTGAAGGAATATATTATAGAGAGAATTTTAATGGGTATGACTCACAGAATGGAATAGCCTTAGAAGCAAAAAATGAAATAAATAAAAACACTGAGGCTATAGAATTAATAGGCAGAAAGGTACTGGAAATTGAAGCAAAATGCTCTTACGTGGCAGAACTATTGGAGGAAGTGGAAGCAATAGATAATGATGATACAGATGGTATTATATAGAGAACAAACGGTATTATATTAATGGAGGAGATTATTTATGAATATAAGTAAAAAGCATATACTTATTCTTGCAATAATATTACTAGCAGCTATTCTTGCAATTGTGTTAATTGCAGTTACTAATAAAAAAACCTCATCGGATTTAAAGGATAATACTATTAAGGCTTTAGCAGATGCACAGTCAGGGGAAAGACCTGTTGTTGCAATAAATAAGGAAGGCTTTGAAAGGTTACATAACAGCCTTAAGAATACAAAAAAAAGTATAGAAGGCATAGACAAGGATATACAAAAGCTTAAAAATGATGACCCAAACTGGTCAGAAAATGCAAAATTAAAGAATCTGCAAAAAACTAAAGATACCCTTATAAAACAGTATAACTATAGTGTCGTAGAATATAATGACAGCTCAAGTAAAATCTCAGATGATAGTTTAAAAAACTGGGGGTTGCCAAAAGAGCTTCAGATTATTGAAAATTAGGACAAATAGTATCACTTATTTTTATATATCATAAATATATAAAGTGCTTCCTGATTAGAATAGGGGCACTTGATTTTATTGCAAAAAAAAGACTCATCATTTCTGATGAGCTTTCTCTATTAATCGAAAATATGCATATTTTGAGAGACAACTTCATTTTGATACATTTATCAGCTTCAGTTATCATTATCCCCCTAGCTCAGCCTTCACAGTTCAATTTCCTTATGCCGCCCAACAAAAATCTTTATAGTGCTGGTCGACTTATGTGTTAATTCTGTACAGGTATTTTCCTTCCATGACTAAATTGTCAAAAACTGTTCCGACAAGAACACCTTTTTTTATCAGTTGTAATATTATATATTCGATTTAAAAAAATATTCCAAAAACTTAGAATTTATATATAAATAACTTAAAACTTAAAAAGTAAAGTTGATATTATAGGGAAGCAACGGTGAAGCCAAAGCACACATACAGCTAAACAGGTATCAGTGCGTTTTTTTGCATATTTTATTAAATAAAAACTACAATATCATATGAAAATGAAGAGAGCAGCAAGGGCTATAAGAAGTATAAATTCAGGATAGAGCATACAAAACAGCTTAGGGGTTATGCCAATACTGAAAAGAAAATAATATAAGCTGTCAGTATTTTGGGAGGTTAAACATGACAAATATTATTAACGATCTATTAACAGAAAATAAGTCATTTGGCTATAAAGAGATAGAATATCTAATGAAGAGAGGACATTTAAAGCCAAATTTTAAGGTGCTTGAAAATATTGAAGAAAGATTTGTTGCTAGAGCTGGAATAGGTTTTTTAGAGAAGTCAAAAAACGCAGTTGAATTTATAAAGGGGAGTCTTCTAACAAGGGAAATAAAGCCCTTGATAAGCTATTATCAAGAAATTTTAGGAGCTTCAAAAACCAATAACCCAGAAGAGATATTCCAGTATAACGTAATTTTCCTGATTCATTTTCATTTAGCACATAAAAGACTAAGAGAAGAGAAAAAACAGGAAATAGTATATTGCTAGTATTAAAAATAAAGCATGTATATAGTTAATAGCCGGAGGATTTATGAGAATAAGGGAGAAAAATGCATTATCTTTTTTACTTTTTATGTATTTTATTATAGTAATATCAGGCTGGGTCTATGATGTGACTGACAATCATCATATCAGTATTGGTCTTCTATTTGGATTAGCAATATTAAATACTATAGCTCATTGGACTATGAAAGGATGGATTATTCGATTTTCTGCTGTTCTATCAAGAAGCCTAGCTAACCTTATCAGCATACTTTCAAAAAAGTTTTGTGCTGCAATAGGACTTATCAGAGGAGACTTGACTTTAGTATCAGTAATCTATCAATATAATGATAGGCTGCCTGCCGTAGGGGACATTATTAAATTTAAGGATTTTAAAAACGGCAGGGTTAAGTTTATTCGGCAAATAAGCTGGATTGATGACACTAATGAGCCAACTATTAAGTGTGAAATAGTTTTAGAATTACTACCAGCAGAAAAGTGATATAAAAGAATAAATCGCAAATATTAGAAAGGTACGGTATTTATGAAGAAGAAAACTACAATATTTATTATCACTGCGCTGTTGATTATATCTGCAAGCTGCGGAATATATATTAACCTGTTTAACAAATATATAGCACCTAAAAATAAAACAAATGCAATGCTTGAAGCAATTGTAGAAACACTATCTAATAACAGCAGTACATCTAATGTAAAAGTATTAAGCCTTGATAGTTCAGGAGAAATTAAAGATTTACAAATTACTGAAGGAGAAGGAGAGAACGTCTTTTATAACAGTATTATGTTTGAAAGAGACAGGATAACTATTATCTCCGATAAAAGGGCATACAAAGTATATGATGCAAAGGCTGGTTTATTTGACAAAGGATGGTTAGATCATGCTGGAGATTGGAGAGTATATGTGGAAAAAATACTGGAAGAGCTGAATTCAAAAGCCCTCGATCTCGAAAAGTCTGGCAATTAGGGTACAATAAAACATATATAATAACTTGGTAGGACTAAAATGATATAGGGCCCATAAGCTTTAAGTATATCAGCCCTATTGGTAAAATAATATGCAAGCTTACCTAATGATTCATAATATAATATGGTTATGATATGGAAGGCTTCTGCATTTGCTGTTTAAATAAAAACTTTCTAAGCTCCTTTTGCTCATTAGTGGTAATTTTAATAAATTCAATACTATAATTGTACTGCTTTAATGATTTATTTAATAGAAATATTTTTACAATTCTTCCAAATAGAATCATATCAATATCATTAATTTCAATAAAAATTTCTATTATTGATTCTTTTTTTAACAGTTTATTTGAGTGGAGTAGTAACCCACCGGCACTTAAATCGAGAACAATACCAGGGAGCAGCTCCCCATATATCAGCTCAGAGCTATTATAGATTTCTCTGTAATAAACATCTAAAAATGTTTTTAGCCTTACATTATTTTTTCGTTCGGACTGATTTACATCGGATGAAATTTTCACTACTAAAGTATTAATATTTTTAATACTAATAACTTTAGCATAAAAAGTATATTTCACTTCTTTTTTTATGACAATTATCATTTCAGTGCCTTTAGGGAAATTGATATAATGACCTTGGCATACAGGAGTCATAATATGTAGTATACCATTGTTAAATATTTGTAAAAGCCTGCTGTTGTAAGTATACTCCTTCCCCATTATTTCAATTTCTATTTTATCACCATTATCAAAATGCTCAGTGCAGACAAACATATTAATGCAGCTCCTTCGCAAAAATTTGAAGATCTACTAAATTTATTTATTATATTCAGTTTGTATAAATTTAATATCGTTTTTATAACTTTTCTTTAAAAGATATAATCCCCTGCAATACACTGCAAGGGATTATAGGGTTTCTAGCTAAAACAGAAATTATACCAAGCTAAAAACCTAGAAGGGAAGCAATAACTAATTATGAACAAGTAAGTTTTATGGTTGTTTCCCTAGATTTCTTGTAAACCTATACTATACACATCATTTTAAACAATTAATAAACATATTAAGAACAAAAATAGGAGTGGAGTGATAATCTTTGCTTTATAAGCAATTTTCGAACTCCTCCAAAATAGCTTGCTGGATCCTATCTCTAAGCTCTGTTTTTAAAGGATGAGCAGTATCTTTAAAATCACCATTAGAATTTTTTCTACTTGGCATGGCAATGAATCTGCCTTTTTGACCTTCAATAACCTTAATGTCGTGAACTACGAACTCACCATCAAAAGTTATTGAAGCAAGTGCCAGCAGATTTCCTTTCTGCTCCGCCAGCTTGTGAAGCCGTACCTCTGTAACTTGCATTAATAATCACCTCCTATTAATTATTGCAAGTTGACTATTGTCAACAAAGACAATTATAAATATAGCATATATTACATTAACTGTCAATTAAAAGTTACAAAATAGAATATTGTTGAGCAACAGATTATTGAGTAATTTGAGAAATGATTTGCAGTATTGGTTTACATTAATTCGCAGGTTAAATTTAGAATGAATGCACATGATAGGGTTTTAGCTTAAAACTTAGATTATTCCAAGCTAAAAACCTAGAAGAGAAGCTGTTAATTTTTATGGTTGCTTCCCTAGAGTAGTTATAATACAATGACTATCAACAATATATATGCAAATTTTAACTTACTTACTTTTTAGAATATGTTATAATAAAGATATAGTGTTAAAAATAGTTATTAACTACCCATGAAATGTATATGATTAAAAGGAATTTTAAAAAACGAGATTGCATCTATACATCATTGCATGAACACAGCTTTAAAATTGTAATTTAAGGAGGACGAAAATGAAAAGATACAGGGGTCTATCCATTTTCATAGTGATGATACTGCTCACTACTATATTTGCCACTTTTGTTAGAGCAGATATACCAGCCAATACCATACAAATTTATGTAAATAGTAAACTAATTGCGTTTCCCGATGCACAGCCTTTCTTCGATAATAACAATAGATGTCAAGTACCCGTGAGATTTATCGCAGAAAATTTAGGCTATAAGGTAGAGTGGAATCAAGAGAAAAGACAAGCAACTATTACTGGAAATGAAACATCAATAGTACTGACTTTGGATAGTAATAAAGCACTTGTCAATGGTCAAACAGTAACCTTTGATACCTATGTAGTATTAAAAGACGGAAGAACTTTTGTACCACTTCGCTTTGTATCCGAGAACCTAGGGGCAAAGGTTGAGTATAATTATATTAACAAGGTGCATAGAATAGATATTACTACTGCTGTCAGTAAGATACCTGATAGTACTTATTCAATAGGGACAATAACAGGATTTAAAACTCTTAATCAGAAAACAGTAACCGGAGCTGAAATTATTGCTAATGTAGAGGCTCTTTCTACTGCGGTTTTAAAAGATGCGTTTTATATTGAGCGTGAGTTTGGTGCAATGGCTACGTTAGGATATAATCCACAAAGAATACCTAATAATACAGGAGATGGTTTATTAAAGGTTGTATCATCTTTAGATACAGATTATGAAGTAGTTATTATAGCTCGTACATGGCCAGCAGCAGACTTAAAAACTCATAAGACTTGCATAGCAATAGCCGAATATGCAAAGGAAATTATTAGGCAATATTTCCCTAAAAAGTATGAAGAAGTCTACAAGCTTATGGATTATTCGTTTACAGGTGAAGTAAAGGTTCTTAATAAGGTTTTTAGTTATGACGGCAGGGAAGTCTTTATTAGGACATCAGGCATGTATATTAGTTATATTGGTGGAAATGTTGATAGTGTAAAATAATAAGTGTAAATATGGGGTTTGTGTAGTATTGGAATATTACTACGCAAACCCCATATTAAATGAGATAGAACTGTTATAATGCTTACTTTTTATTATCCTAACTATAATAGTAATACTATTTATAAAATTAGATAATATAGTATCCATTATTTAAGGAGGAGATATCTTGAAGATTTCAGAAAGATACAAAGCTTTGGTTATGATTTTTTTACTTACAATTTCTGTATATGTTTTAAACCTTTTAAGCCCATTAATAATTAATGTACTTGCAGATGATTCACTATCAGCATATGTTCATCCTGAAGATGATTTTGATAAAAATATGATTTGGCCAGATAAAAATAAGTATCCTAAATTATTCTATTATAAGCAGGCAAGGGTATATAACCTTTCTGGGTATGAAGAAAACAATCAGTGTGAAATAATTTACTATAGCAATATAAAAAATAATATGGCTAGCTCTACAGAAGGGGGATTTCCACACTATGGACATGCACCTTACCTACCATATGCAATTACAGGTGACGGATTACAAAAGTTTACCTTTGAAATTATGAGAAAAATTAAAAAAAATGAAACAAGCAACGTCGGAGGGACTAATGAAAGTATCAAATACTATTTTGATCGAGATAGAGATCATGGATTCCCTAATTTCAAAAACAGAAAACAAACAGGATATGCAGATAAAAGAATAGCCCATGATGAAGGAAGTGGACACTATAAAAACTCTTTTTATGATCCGAATGGGATAAAAAAAGGTGAATGGAGATACTTAGGGTACGGTAATGCCTTTCAAACAATTACGAGTCCTTTTTTTCCAGCAGATTTACCTATATTGCCTTATAAGGTATATCAGACCAATTGGCAAATAGAGCCTTGGCATAATAAGTATCCTTTTGGTATAGAAAAAAATTCCGAGTATAATGTCATTTATAGCGAAATCGGCATGAAAAACATGTTAAGGTTTATGAAAGAATATGAGTTGGATAAATATATAGATTATGGCTCTAACAAGATTCTCATTGATGAGCTAAAGTATGCAAGAGATAACCCTATGATTAATACATCCACTGGTAAACAAGATACCCCACTAGAAGCACAAGCGAGAATATGGACCCAGTATTTTTCTATAGATGCAGTGGCTACTGACTATTCTGCTGGATCTATTTCAGGTGTTTATATAACCGATACAGGTGTAACACGCTATATGACTTTAGGTATCCCTGCATTGGTAGCCCCTGAGAATCCCAATCTTAAGGTAGCCAGTCCCATTATAGAAGTAAAAGCAGATGGAGTCTGGGATAACATCGGTGGTCTTTTGGATGATGAAGGAAAAGGAAGAAATAGTATAGTTGTATATGAATATGATCCAAATATTCGCAACTCCGATGGAACTTTTGGAAATGTTGTTGGACCACAGCTAGTGATACCTTTTGCTAAAATCAATCAAGGAGAATTTAATGCTACATTAGATGCAGGTAAAACATACTTATTTAGAGCTTTTGTAAGATATTATAATTATCATCCTACAGAAACTCCAAGAGAAACATATACTCCTATTCGGGTTAAGAGAACTATTTCTTTTAATAATAAAACCACTGACGAATTTACAATTGCTAATGATGGTATAAACGGAACAAATGAGTTTCATGGAGTTATATCGCCAAACGGCGTTGACTACATAGACAAACCAATGCCGGCAAATACTACACAAAGATTTGAATGGATATATAAAATTCCAATCAATCATGGCGGAGAGCAGGTTTCAACAATGGACTTTCGTGTTGAATTAGCTGGAAAGGAAGCAGATGAGGACAGAAGCTATCTTAACGATAATCTGTGGACTGATAAGGATGACACATCTACCATAAAGCTCAAAATAAATGCTCCTCTGCCAAACCTTACAGTAGCATCACCCGATTTTAAGATTGAAGACGATTCTGGAGTAGAGAGAACAAATATAGAAATATACGAAAAACCCTCTATTAATGCACCATTAAAGCCAATAACAGTTAATCACGAAAAAGATTCGAATGGATTTAATGGTTATATAAATAAGCTAAAAAGGTATGTTGTAAGGGTATACGTTAATAATAATCCTCGACCTGATGGAGGAACAACAAAAACAAATGTTACAGCAAATTTTAAACTCTGCTATGACTCTCAGAATAAATTTGGTTGGTGTGAAGGCGATCCTGAAGTAGATGGTACATATAAGGATATGACAATACCTGACAGTCAGACAGAATACATGGATTATGAAATTTTTATAAAGGACAAGATAGGCAATATTGAAGTGTCCAGTTTGAAAATTGATGTAAAAATAGTTAACGGTCAAAACTGCCATCCTGATGATAATAAAATCCTAAAAGATGATGGTGTAAGTATTTTATTGAGCTTAAAAGAGCCTGAGTTTCCCAACATGAGGATTGCTTCAAAAAACTATCCATTTTATGATAAAGATAATATATTTAGAGATCAAATCGAAGTAGTTTTAGAAGGAAGCACAGTACCATTAAATCCTGTTGTAGATAAATTAGTACCTGGAAAGACTTATAAATTTAAATCATATGTAAGATATTATCCGAAAATAAAGGATGAAAAGGGCGATATGATTGATGACTTTGTAGAATTAGATAGAACATATATGGCTAAAGTAGGACACAATATTGTAGGACCTTCTCTAAATAAGAAAGATAGACTTGCAGCACTTGGAAATAATACTGCTGGAGAAAGGATTATCCCTAATAAGGATACAACAGAAATAGAAGAATTGGTTACAATTCCTAAAGACTTTAATACTAACTTTAAATATTGTGTCAGCATTTCATCAAAACACACTAATAGGGACAATTCCTACGAAGTAGATAGTTACAAATTGGACGACAACTCCTGTGTTACTTATTCTATAGGGTATGATCAAACTGATCCAAATCTTAGGGTTACTAATATCCTGGCTTTTAAACCTAATTCAACTGTTGCTATTAATCCAGCTACGGAGAAGTTAAATGTTGGTGATACTTATAGATTTGAAATCCACATGACGTATGAAAATGAAAAAGCACCTCATGTTCCAACACAAGTCGCAAATATTCTATGTGATTATGATATTAGTGGTGAAAATCCGCAGTTTTTACCCATTGGCTCTCTTATCAGAAATAGTTCTAAGCTTAGAAGCTCAAACTACTCAGGGCAAAAACTAACAAGCGGCACAACCTCTATATTTATTTTCAATCAAAAAATTACTCAGGATATGGGCAAATATATATATGTTAAAGGTAAGGTTCCCCAAGATTATACTTTAGATAATACAAACCCCGCAGATGACGAGAAAACAGAAAAATTCAATATAGAATGCAACGATCTAAAGGTAGAAAGCGCATATTTTACCTATAATGGAAGTCCCACAGATACACTTACCCTTAATAAGCCGCACGCTCTCATATTTAAGATAAAAAAAACTGGCGGAGAAAAACTAACACCAAATGTACAAGTATATTATAAAATAGTTGATGCATTTAACCAGCAAATAGCTGGCGGTTATTTAGTAGGCAACAAAACACTAAGTAGCCCAGGTGATTATCAGGAGTTTACTATTAATCACCTTGAGACTCAAACGGGTAAGCTTACAGCTACCATCATAATAGATCCGCCAGAAAGAGTATATCACCGTTTGAGAGGAGAAAACTACTATAATGAAAATGATATACTAAAAACCTCAATAACCTCAGATTATATGGATTTATCAGTATCAAGCTTTCAGGTAAATCCTAGCCTAATTTGCGTAGAATCTGGGCAGCCTATACCACCGCAAACAATAAGTTTTAACGTGCAAATCACAAATTCAAATAAAACAAACTCTACAGTGGGCAATGGTATAACCAATGTTGCTTTAGTAATCAGAAAGAAAAATAGCGCAATAATAAAAGATCCATCAACTAACCAGCCGGTAATCAAATATCTTCTGCTGCCGCCGGACATACAAGCTGGCTTCTCCATAGTATTAAATGATTATAAACTGGATTGGGGTGCAAATGAATTTGAGGTAGAAATAAATCCCACTGACCCAAGTAGAAGCATAATAGAGGCATCAAATACAAGCTCAGATCCTTATTTAAATAATAAGAAATTTAGCTCTATAAATGTTTCTACCTGTTATGAATTTGAGCCTTGTGAAGTTAATTTATCCACTACCAAAAGTAATAGCTGGCGTGAGACATTTAATATGATGGAGCAAACTGGTTCAAAGCAAAGCTATGACTGCTCCTATACTACAGAGTCTGGTGGTTATGTTTCACAAACCTGTTATTACTGTAACCCAGATAATAAAAGATATTGGTCTGAAATATGGAATTATCAAGAACGATTCTCTATTTCTGCTTTCTATTTCAGAAGTCAGTATACGGTGGATATGAATGGCGGTGATGGGTGGGTAAATATACTTGGAAATAACAGTGTTGGAAAAGTACGTGCAGGCTCAGGCTTCGAAGTAAGAATACAAACAAACTATTATACTGATAGGTATAAGATGCCAAACACATACTACAGGGATATGTGTAACTATCAGACAAGAAACCCAGGAGTTTACCCATTGCAAAATGTAAATAGAATCTCTGTTACTATTCCAGAGTTTAAAACTTCAGGGGGCAATGCAGTTACTTATAGGCTGTATCCAATAACAGAATGGGGAGCATGGTATAATAGCACTAAGGAATTTCAATTTCCTCTGAGAAGTGCCTTTGGCATCGAAATGAACAGAAAGATATATGTAAATGAGAATGCTAAAATCGGAAGCAAAATTAACTTCAAAATAATATCAAGACCATTTCAGCCATACTATCAATATAGTGATATTCCTGTAAAACCCTTGCAGGATTGTATAAATGCGCAAATAGAAGTCGTTGACGGAACAAAAGTAAGAACGCATGTAGTAGATTAATATATATAATAGAGAACTATATAAACAGTGTATCGGTTTTTGTGCTTGGAAAAATCTAAGTTTTAAGCTAAAACTTTATTGCTTATTTGCAAATTAGCAACTCTAAAACTCAAAATACTTTTAGTAAGAGTTACTAATCTCTTTGTGAGAAACAACTGGAAAAATTCAGTTTTGCAGTTGTTTCTCTATAAAGTTGTTCTCTATTTTTTATTTACAATCAAGTGTTAATTAGTATACTTCGATATTTTTATATATATTTATATACATAGTATATTTATACAATATTCATAACAATAGTCTAATACACTTTGCAAATTCAATGCTTTAAATTTTCGGTATATAGACAAAATGCATATTCATACATACATTGCACGAAAATAAAATTTCGTGCAATTTTATGATGACAAATAATAAAACTATATACTTATATATCCCACATTTTCTGGAATTAAGACTCTTCTATTATGTAATGCTTCCTAAATTAGATGGTATAAGTATATTGAAAAATATCCCAAAAGAATGTTTTTTAGTGATGTTTACTCTAATTTATAAGATCATTAAGCATTTCACCCTTTACTTCTTCTGGTATCCACTCTATAGCAGCAAAATGACTCTTGGATATTTCATTAACCTTGTTAATCCATTGCACCTCATTGCTTGCTTTTGCTTTTAGAATAGCATTGGTTGTTGCTGGGATGTCTTCATACTCATTTCCTTCATATGTTACTGTTCGGCAGTAGGTTTCACTTCCAAGTAAAGTTGTACAGGAATCACAGTAGTTCTTTGATACTTGGATATTCAGAATATCTTCAATGGGAACTCCATCGA
>CALGKJ010000207.1 GCA_937930535.1 uncultured Clostridia bacterium | reverse complement strand
GAGCGTCTGCCGGACATTACTGCTCCAAATACTACATCCTTTGTATTGTTATATCTTTGAAGCAATATGCCCCATATAGCCTGTAAAACTATATTAGGTGTAGTATTATTTTTCATTGCAATACCGCTTATTTTTTCTGTTATTTCCTTGTCTATTACAAAATTCAGCTCTTTTCTTATATAGTTTCCAGCTTGTGCTGCAGCTATTTGCGGTATTGATGCTCTATCTTCATACTCATCAAGGTACTTTGACCAGTAACTTCCTGCTTCCTCGCCATCCTGCTTCTCCAGCCATTCTATATAGGTTCTATAAGAGTGAGCCTTTTGGAGATTTATAGGTTTATTATTTTTAAGTGCAGTGTATGTTTCAAACAGCTCTTTATTTATAATGCCCAAGCACCAGCCATCCATCAGAATATGATGGAAGCTCCAAATCAATCTGTAGTCTTCACTTCCTGATTTGATTAGTGCCAGCCTTATGAGCATATCCTTTGACAAATCAAAGCCTTTGTTTCTGTCCTTAAGCTTATATTCTTCTATGTATAAAGCTCTATTACTTTCGTCAATATTGGTTATATCCTCATAGTTAACCTTTATCTTGCTTTTACGCAGTACAACCTGCAAAGGTCTTTTAATGGCTTTAAAAATAAAGTTGGTTCTCAGGATGTCATGCCTTTCGACTATTATATTAAAGCTTTTTTCCAGAAGCTCCATATCAATATATCCCTTTATGACAAAGGCTATCTGCTGGAAGTAAGTATGGGACTCTCTGTCCACAACGGCATGGAACAGCATCCCCCCCTGTGTTGGAGATAATCTGTAAATGCTCTTAATGTCATCTCCCCATGTATCATATACCTTGTCAAACTGTCTGACAGTAAGATCCTTGCAGCCAACATCAGAAGGTGTCAGCTCTGCTTTATCCTTTGAGCTACAATGTTCTATGATGCTTATTAAGCTTTTCTGATATATTGCAGTTAATTTATCAATGGTAGCCCTGCTGTATTGATTCTTATCAAAGCTGAATGCCATTACTAGCTTTTCACCTGCAACCATTCCATTTATATTAAGCTTAAAATTATTTTCTGATTCCGGGCTTACAGTCTGTCCCGTAGTAAAATGTGATAAACTGAATAAATCCGTATTTAAATCCTGTCCAAACTGTCCCAGATAGTTAAAGCATATTTCTGGATTGTGCTTAAATATAAGCTTGCTGTCAGCGTCTGATGTTAGGTATCTTAGTATTCCATATCCTATTCCTTTGTTTGGTATATTTCTAAGCTCTTCCTTTGTGTTTCTTATCAGGTATGAGATATCATTTTCACTCATATCTAAAAGCAGTGGATATTGGGATGTAAACCAGCCTACTGTTCTATTTATGTCTATGTCCTTTATTATTCCTTCTCGTCCATGTCCTTCAAGGCTTATTAATATCTTATCGCTGCCAGACCATTCCTTTATTGTCATTCCTAAGGCGGTTAGCAGTATATCGTTTATTTCGGTGTTATATGCTTTACTGCTTTCTCTCAGCAGCTTTTCTGTTTCCTTCTCATTAAAGCTGATCTCTATGGTGTCAATGTCCTTAGCTCTGCTGTCATTAATTGTTTCATCATCTACAGGCAGCTCTGGTATTTCTGCTGCTTCGATTTTACTCCAGTATTCTATTTCCTGCTTTATTTCCTTACCTTGTGCAAATTCCTTAAGTCTTGCAGCCCATTCCTTAAAGGAATGTGTCTTGTCCTGGAATTTGATCATTTCTCCCTTTGCTGCTTGATCATATCCGATTGTCAAATCTTCGAATATTATTCTCCAAGATACACCATCTACTACAAGGTGGTGTATCACTACAAGCAGATGGTCCCCTTCTTTTGTCTTAAATAACGCCAGCTTTACAAGGGGTCCATTTTCAATATCTATACTGCTTTGAAGCTCATTAACCTTTTCTTCGATTTTTTGTAGGTAAGCTTCATCATTAATTAAATCCAGTACCTCCAAAGTAAAGGCTTTTCCTTCCTCTACATCCCTGTTGTACTGAATTACCTTATTATTTTCTGTTTTGTATACCATTCTTAATGCATCATGGTGCTCTGCTATTTTGTTAAATACCTGCTCTATTAGTGGAGCTTCAAAGCCGTTTTTGCCATAAAGCATAACTGCTTGATTCCAGTGATGCATATTTGTAAACTGCTTTTCAAAGAACCAGCTTTGTATTGGTGTAAGCTCTGTATCTCCCTTAACTGGTCCCTGCTCCACTTGTATCATGTCAGCTTTCACTATTATATTGGATAGCTCTTCTATCGTCTTATGACTGAATATATCTTTAACCTCACATTTTAAAGAGTGTTTTTTAAGTCTGGAGACTACCTGTATGGCTTTTATAGAATCTCCTCCAAGCTCGAAGAAGCTGTCCTTTATGCCTACTCTTTCAGCACCCAGTACCTCCTGCCATACCAATGCAACCTTTTCCTCTACCTCATCTCTAGGAGCTATATATTCCTGAGCTGTACCTATATCTGGATCTGGTAATGCCTTTATGTCTATTTTTCCATTTGGTGTCAGAGGCATACTTTCCAGCTTTACAAAATATGAGGGTATCATGTATTCTGGTATATCCTTAGCTAGGTATTCTCTAAGCTCCTGCACATTAAAATCCTGCTGGCAAACTAAGTATGCACACAGGTACTTATCACCATTTTGGTCATCCTTGGCTGTAACTATTACCTCTTTAAGCTTGTCATGCTTTAGAAGCTGTGCTTCTATCTCTCCAAGCTCTATTCTATAGCCTCTTATCTTTACTTGATGATCTATTCTTCCCAAAAACTCAATGTTTCCATCCGGCAGCCACCTTGCAAGATCCCCCGTGCGATACATTCTTTTCTCAGGAGCATATGGGTTGGCTGTAAATTTCTCAGCCGTAAGCTCTGGTTTATTTAGATATCCTCTGGCTAGTGTATCACCAGATACACACAGTTCACCTGCTACCCCTATCGGAGCAAGCTTGTTGTTTTTGTTTAGTATCAAAACCTGTGTATTAAATATAGGTCTGCCTATTGGTATGGAGCTATAGTCATCAAGTTCTTTATCACATACAAAGGTTGTTGTACATATTGTCGTTTCAGTAGGTCCGTAGGCATTTATATATATTGCCTTATCCCTCCATTTATTAACCAGCTCCCTGCTTGTTGCTGAGCCGCCTGTAAGAACCTTTTTCAGGGTATGTACGTTCTCAGGCTTCAAATTAACTAAATATGTAGGCGGTAATATCATTACTGTTATTTTATTATCGTTTAAGAACTTCTCAAATTTTTCTGTATTTACTATAATATCACGAGGTACAATATATAAAGCTGCTCCATTTAGCAGTGCCTTAAATATCTCCCAAACAGAAGCATCGAAAGAGCTGCTGGCAAACTGGATTATTTTGTCATATGAGCTTATGCCAAGCCCATTAATAAAGAATTCTCTCAGGCTTGACACGCCCCTATGCTCCAGCATTACACCTTTTGGTTTTCCTGTTGAACCAGATGTATATATTACATAGGCTATGTCACTGCTTTTATTTACATTAGCTAAATTTTCTATATCTTCTGTTTTAAAATCATCATTCTCTAAATCCAGTACAGTCCCTTGGAATTCAATACCATCCATTAAGTGGTTTTTGGTTATCATAATATCAGTTTTACTGTCTTCCAGCATGTACTTGATTCTTTCCTTAGGGTATTGGGGGTCTATTGGAAGATAGACCCCTCCAGACTTAAATATTCCAATAATAGCTATTATTAGTTCGATAGAACGCTCTACCATTACACTTACTACGTTATCGGGCTTTACACCTTTTTGTCTCAGTTTTTTTGCAAGCTGGTTTGATTTTTCATTTAACTGTTTGTAGGTCAATTGTTCCTGTTCAAATACTACTGCGATATTATCGGGTGTTTTTGCCGCCTGTTCTTCGAATATTTGGTGTATGGTTTTATCCATTGGATAATACACTTTTGTTTTATTGAATTCATTAAGTAATTGATCTTTTTCTTCATCTGATAGTATTTCTATCTGATTCATTTGAATATCGGAACGATTAGCTGTTGTTTCAAAATAGTTAACCAAATGCTTTATTATTTGATTAATTGTGCTGTCTCTAAAAAACCTATTATCATATTCAACGTTTACATCCAGACTCGTATCACTTATTGAAAATGATATCTTAATATCAGCATTAACATAATTAAGTGCTTGTGTACTATGTATTCCTTCCAGTTCTACTATGGTATTAAAGCGGTATTTATCGCCTTCAAGCTGCAAATTTAAAAGTTCAGCGGTTTTATATAGCGGATAATTCTGGTTTTTATCAACCTCAAGCACTGTATTTTTTATTTTTCCTAAAATACTCTTGAAGGTATCATTATCCTCAATACAGGTTCTTAATGCCAGCACATTTTCGGCAAATTCACCTTCGACCTTTTGCTTAAATGCCGGCATACCTATAATTATGTCAGAATTGCTTGTGTACTTATATAATAAGTACTTTACACCTGATAATAAAATCATATAGGCAGCATACTTTGACTTATTAGATAATTGATTTACCCTCTGGCAAACCCCATCTGGAAATTTATGAATTATACTTGAATATGTATTATTCTTAAGAGCAGAGTTTAAATAGTCTCTGGGAAAGCTGCTAATCATAACTTCACCTTGCAGCTTATCTGTCCAGTACGCCTGTTCCGCTTTGCCCTTTTCTGAAACTAGTATAATATTCTCTGAGTATTTATCTAGCTTCACTGCTCTCCCCCCTTTAACAAGCGTCATACAATTTACCGTCAATAACCTTTAATGTATATATCTATATAACACTCTTTTTATTAATTAAATATTTTTCCTAATATCTGCTTTATTATTGTTGAGTTTTCTTCAACTAAGCCTTTGTAAAGCATATATGCGTGAGTTCCAACACCTTGGTATGTTTCAAAGCTTCTGCTTACTGCTGTATTCCAATATTCTCTTGCATCCTCCACTCCAGCTTCAAACTTATCTGTAGAGAGAATCAGATGAAGGTTGGAATTAAGCTTACCACTATTTATCATGTGGTTTTGGTGGTAGGTCATATAGCAGCTCATAATGCTTATTACCTTATTTCTAATAAATTCATTCTTGCTTAGATAATCCTTATAAAACTCATCCTCCATGGCTAGCTCCAGATTTCCATTTACCATAGCTTGTATCTGTTCCTTTGAGTAGTTTTTTGTCTTCATTACTCTGTGTGAGTCAATTAGTATAATATCTGAAACTATATGACCTCTATTTTCCAATTCCTTAGCTACCTCATAAGCAAGATTTCCTCCAACAGACCATCCTGACAGTATATATGGACCTTCCTTCTGTACCTGCAATATATAATCTGTATAAAGTGACATATCATAGCTTTCGTCAACAATATAATTAAAACTGTACCATGAGTAGCCTGGAATGATGTCTGCCATATCCTTGTACACAAGTCCATACCCCCCTATAGGAGGGAATAGGAATATATTCTTGTCTGTTTTTTCATTTAGCAGTGTAAGAGGATTTTGCTCTTTATAATCTCCATTTATTAATAAGCCTGCTACTCCTCTTATTGTAGGTGTTTCAAATAGCTGCTTATGGGATAGCTCTGCATCAAAGGCTTCATATATTTTAGAAACCAGAGTAATAAGCTTTAAAGAATCACCGCCAAGCTCGAAGAAATTATTATCAATTCCTATTTTTTCTACACTAAGTATCTCCTGCCAAAGTTTAACCAGTATTTCTTCCACCTCGTTAGTCGGGGCGGTATATTCAGTAGTTATACTTATATTTCCCTCTGGCTCAGGTAATGCTTTTCTATTGATTTTTCCGCTGTTTGTTAATGGCATATTTTCTAGCTGCATAAAATAAGATGGCAGCATATATTCAGGCAAGCTTGCAAGCATTGATTGTTTTAGATCTGCTATATCGATTTTGTTATCCGATACAAAGTAGGCACACAAATACTTATCCCCGCCTGCACTTTGCTTATCAACTACAACAGCTGCCTTTATTCCTTGATATGCCAGCAATGTCTTTTCTATTTCTTCCAGCTCTATTCTAAAGCCCCTTATTTTTACCTGAAAATCCTTTCTGCCGAAAAATTCGATATTGCCGTCTTCCATCCATCTGCCTAAATCTCCAGTCTTATAAAGCCTTATTCCTTTTTCTGCTTTGAAAGGATCCTCCATGAATTTCTGCATAGTTTTTTCTTTATCGTTTATATACCCTCTGCCTACACCAATGCCTGAAACGCATATCTCACCCTTTATTCCTATAGGACAAAGCTTCATTCTTTCATTAACAATATATATTGTCATATTTTGTATTGGCTTGCCTATTGATATACTATTGCTGTCAGGCAGCTCTGTCATCTTATAGTGAGTTATTGCATCTGCTGCTTCGGTAGGACCGTAAGCATTGACAAACTTTATTGCAGGGTATAGCTTGAACCATCTTTCAACCAGACTTGGTTTGACGGTTTCCCCTATTGATATAATGTATTTTAATGTTTCAAGCTTTTTGCTGGTTATTTCTACATAATCCAGCATAGCTGCCAGATATGATGGAACAACCTGCAGCACTGTAACCCTTTCATTTATTAATCCGTCTATAAAATTACCCAAATCCATTACCATTTCTTTTGGGTAAATTACTGTTGTTCCTCCTGCCACTAGTGCTGTAAGGAACTGCCACATAGATATATCAAAGCAATGGGAGGAATTTTGTGAAATAATGCTATTCTTGTCTATATCATGCTCGCTTATTTTAGAATAAATATGATTTACTAAGCCTGCATGCTCAACCATTGCCCCTTTAGGCCTTCCTGTAGAACCTGATGTATATATCAGGTAAGCTATATTTTCTGTTGTACTTATTCTTTCCAGATTGCCGCTCTCACCTGTATAAAGCTTCTGATCCTGAATATTTAGAATCTCACCATTATAATTTATCCTGTCTAATAAATGTGTTTGTGTCAGCAGTATTTTAGTTTGGCTATCCTCCAGCATATACCTTATTCTGTCCTCTGGATAATCAGGATCTAAGGGTAAATATGCTCCGCCGCTCTTAAATATTGCTAAAATGCTTATCAGCATATCAATACTGCGTTCTGCAAAAACTCCAACAGTACTGTCAGGCTTTATACTTTTTTCTCTCAATCTTCTTGCCAGCTGATTTGCTTTTTCATTTAGCTGCTTATAGGTTAATGCTTCTTCCATACATTTAACAGCTATAGCATCAGGAGTTTTCTCAGCTTGCTCCTCAAACAACTGATACATTGTTTTATGTGACGGATAATCAACCTTTGTATTATTAAAATCAATAAGTATTCTATTCTTTTCTTCCACTGGTATGAAATCTAGCTCTTGTATAGCTATGTCTGGTGTTTTTATTACTGCTTTTGCCGCTTCATTAATATGTCTGCATATTGCTTCTGTATAGCTTCTGCTATAAGCTTCGGAGTTGAATATACACTTTATTTCGATTTTATCGCCCGGTAATATTTCAAAGGTAAAATCAAAATTTGTCTGTTCAAAAGCTCTAACATCCTCTATAGCAAAATCCATACCGCTTTCGCTGTCCGAATTTGCCAGCGTTTTTTGTATTGGATAGTTTTCAAAAATTACTATGTGGTCAAATAAAGGATTTTCGGCTGATGAATTTTTAAAAGCACTTGCCCCACGTATGTCTGCCAAAGGATAATAGGAATATTTTTCCGATACCAGAGCATTCTCCTGCATTTTAACCAGCAGATTATCGAAGGAAGTGTTTTCTTCACATTGTACTCTTACAGGTATAGTATTTATAAACAGTCCTACCATTTCTTCTACATTTTCAACCTCTGAATGCCTTCCTGAAGTAACAAGTCCAAAAACAACATCGTTGGTATCATTGTATCTTTGCAGTATAGCTCCCCATATGCTTAATAATACTGTGTTAATGGTAGCTCCTTTATTCTTCGCAATACTCATTAGCCCGCTTGTAGTAGCTTCATCAATTGTGAAATTAAATTCATCTCTGGTATAAATGTTTTTCCTGACTCTTGATTTAGGAATCTCAGTCTGATTTTCATAGCCTTCCAAATAACCAGCCCAATATGACTTTGCCTCGTCCTTATCCTGCTTTTCCAGCCAGTATATATAATCTCTATACGAAGGAGTATCCTTCATTACTAGCTGAGTGTTATTCCTTAAGGAGTTGTAAATCTCAAGAAACTCCTTATTAACTATAGCTATGCCCCATCCGTCCATTATAATATGATGGAAGCTCCAGATTATCTCATAGCTGTTTCCAGAGGTCTTGAATACTGCCAGTCTTATAAGTATATCCTTTGTCAAATCAAAGCTTTTGTTTCTATCCTCCAGCTTAAATTTCTCTATATAAACTGCTTTTTCTCCCTCGTTTAGCTGACTTAAGTCCTCATAGTATATACTTGGTGCTTCCTTTTCAGTAACAACCTGTAATGGCTTATGTACGTCTATAAAAACAAAATTAGTCCTTAAGGCATCATGTCTTTCTATAATTCTTTGATAGGCTTTTTCAAAAAGCTGTATATCAATATTTCCCTTTACGGTAAAACAGGTTTGTTCAAAATACGCATGTGATATCTTGTTTAGCATTGAATAGAACAGCATACCAGCCTGACTTGAGGTTGATGGATATATACTCTTGATTTTATTGCCCCAAGCTGCACTGATTTTATCAAACTCCTTAACTGAAACCGCTCTAATATCTAGATCTGAGGGGCTTAACAGTGCTGCTTTTCTAGTTTGATACTGTACTATACAATGATTAATAATATTAGTTATATTATTTTTATAGGCTTCTGCTAATTTATCAATGGTAGCCCTGCTGTATTGATTCTTATCAAAGCT
>CALGKJ010000206.1 GCA_937930535.1 uncultured Clostridia bacterium | reverse complement strand
CTGCCTTTTCTGGCTTTGCTGCACTCATAAAGTTAGGTCTCCTGCCTTTTCTGCAATCACCATACAAAGTAAACTGTGATACAACAAGCAATTGCCCTTTAACATCCAGCAGCGATAGATTCATCTTCTCATCTTCATCCTCAAAGATTCTGAGGTTTACAATTTTATCAACCATATATTTAACATCATCAGAACTATCCTTATCACTTACACCTAATAATACTACCAATCCTTTGTCTATACTTCCAACTGTACTACCCTCTACTACAACGCTTCCGCTAACTACTCTTTGTACGACTGCTCTCATAATATCCTCCTAGTTTACTCATGTCCAGTTATTGCTTTGATCTAAATACATCTATAACTCCTTCGATTTTTCTGAAATTTCTTATCAGCTTATTTAATTGTTCAATATCAGTGATTTCAAGCACAAAATTAATTATTGCCATTCTATCCTTAGATGTACGTGAGTGGAAGGAATTTATATTAATTTTACTATCATCAACTATAGAGGTTATTTCTGCTAGTAACCCCTTTCTGTCATGTGCTCTAAGCTCTACATCTGCATTGTAGGACACCTTGGTACGCGTGTTCCACTCTACATCAATCAATCTTTCAGGCTCTGTGAAGAGATCACTAACGTTAGTACAATCTTTTCGATGTACTGAAACTCCTCTTCCCTTTGTTATATAGCCTATTATTTCATCGCCAGGAACAGGATTGCAGCATTTTGAGAATCTTATCATTACATTATCGATTCCCTTTACTTTTATACCTGTTGTACTTTGTTTCTTCTTATGCTCAGCTTTCTGAGTCTTGTTTTCAAGCTCTTCTTCTATGGTCTTTTCATCTATTTTTTGGGACTTTCTGTATTCTTCTTTAAGCTTTGAAACTATCTGGTTGGTTGTCAAGCCTCCGTAGCCTACAGAAGCAAATAAATCGTCAATGGAGTGAAGGCTGTACTTTTTGTATGCTATTTCAAGCCATTCCTGCTTTAATAGCTGTGAGGCTATAAAGCCCTGTCTGCGAATCTCTTTTTCAATAGACTCCTTACCCTTTTGAATATTTTCTTCTCTTTTTTCCTTCTTAAACCACTGCTTTATTTTGTTTTTTGCTTGTGAGCTTCTAACTATTTTCAGCCAATCCCTGCTAGGTCCATTAGAATTGGCAGATGTAATTATTTCAACTATATCTCCATTATTTAATTTATAGTCTAGTGTAACTATTCTTCCGTTTATTTTAGCTCCTACGCACTTATTACCAATCTGACTGTGTATTTTGTATGCAAAGTCAATTGGCGTAGAATCAACTGGCAAATCTACTACATCACCCTTAGGGGTAAACACATATACCTCATCCATAAAAAGATCAACCTTA
The DNA here is from genome assembly GCA_937930535.1 of uncultured Clostridia bacterium. GTDB lineage: Bacteria > Bacillota > Clostridia > Lutisporales > Lutisporaceae > CALGKJ01. The sequence goes on along the minus strand of CALGKJ010000206.1, from coordinate 3,501 downwards.
AGGGTTTCCAAAAACTCACGAGTATCCCTTATCTCATTTTGCCATTCAAGCATTTGTCTGAGCCATTTTAATTTTTCATCAAAGTGCTCCTGACTGCTTCTCCCCTCTTTGTATTTCCAATGTGCAGCTATACCAAATTCAGATATTCTATGCATATCCCAGGTTCTAATCTGCACTTCAAACGGCTGTCCATCGTAACCAAATAAAGTTGTATGCAGTGATTGATACATATTAGGCTTAGGCATGGCTATATAATCCTTAAATCTGCCGGGAATAGGCTTCCATAGAGTATGCACTATGCCCAACACTCCATAACAATCCTTAACTGTATCAACAATTATCCTTACTGCGGTTAAATCGTATATCTGGTCAAAGGTCTTATTTTGAAAATACATTTTTCTATATATACTATAAAAGCTTTTTGGTCTGCCTTCTATATGAGCTTCAATTCCAACTTCCTTAATTTTTTCTTTGAGAAGCTCTATAACATGATTTATCTCATCCTCACGCTCTCTTCTCTTTTTTGCCACTTTATCAACAAGATCGTAATAACCAGTAGGCTCAAGATAGCGCAGTGCCAAATCCTCCATCTCCCATTTAATTCTTGATATACCCAGCCTATGTGCAATAGGGGCGTATATTTCCATGGTTTCAGAGGCTTTTTCCCTTTGTTTCTTTTCTGGCTTGTGTCTTAGTGTCCTCATATTATGAAGCCTGTCTGCAAGCTTTATAAGGATAACTCTGATATCCTTAGCCATAGCTATAAACATTTTTCTAAGACTTTCTGCCTGCTGCTCCTCCTTGGTCTTATATTCCAGCTTACCAAGCTTGGTAACACCGTCAATCAGCATGGCAATTTCTTCACCAAAAAGATTTTTTATATCATCATAACTATAATCCGTATCTTCAATAACATCATGAAGTATTCCAGCAGAAATGGTTATGCTATCCAGACATAAATCAGCAAGGATACTGGCTACCTCAAGAGGATGAGTAATATATTCTTCTCCTGAGTCTCTATATTGACCCTCATGAGCTTTATATGCAAACTCATATGCTTTCATAATAAGCTCAGTATCATTTAATGGGTTGCATTTTTTTAGTTTTGCTATAATATCATGGATCATATTATACACCAACTTCTACATCAAATTTATTAGATGCTTACCATATATTGTAAACCACAAACAGTAATATACTTATATAAAATTATAAAGGCCATAAATCTTTGATAGGGAGCACACATTAACACTATTAATATATTTTAAATAAATTAATGATTCTACAGAATTTTTATTTAGACAAATTTATACCATTATTGAGAAAAAAGCTGGAATAACCAGCTATAAATAAATTTATCATAAGAATTTAAATATTTCAATCATTTAAAAACTAATATTTTATTATTGACTCCACATTGTATCCTGATAGATTTTCTCTGCCATTAAGAAATACTAGCTCTATTAAGAAACCAATATGCACAACCTCTCCGCCCAGCTCTTCCACCAGCTTTGCAGCAGCTCTGATTGTACCGCCTGTTGCAAGCAAATCATCAACAAGCGCAACGCGTGTTCCCTTTTGAATAGCATCCTTATGTATTTCTAGGGAATCAGTACCATACTCAAGCTCGTATTCATAGCTTTGAGTTTCACCAGGAAGCTTACCCGGTTTTCTTACAGGTATAAAGCCTACTCCCAGTTCGTAAGCTACAGGAGCTCCAAATAAAAAGCCTCTGGCTTCGGGACCTACTATAACGTCTACATTAAGATCTCTTAACTGATCAGATAATTGTTTAATAGCATATTTAAAGGCTTCTCCATCTTTTAATAATGTAGTAACATCTTTAAAGCTAATGCCTTCCTTTGGAAAGTTCTCAATAACTCTGATATAATTGTCTAAATTCATGTTATTACCCCCATAATTAGATTTTGGTTATTCTTAGATCCTTTATTTTTAATTGGAGCTGCTCAATGTCATTCCATTGATTTCTTTCCACATTACATATTATATCAATTTTTTTGCCAAATGATAATATATTATTATAACTACCTAGGTTAAAACCTATACCTTTTATTTCATTTTTTCCATCACTTAGTGTTAAAAGCAAATGTTTATTTTCACTGCCCACTGTTTTTGAAGATAAAACCTTGAGATTTCTAAATACAAACAGCGGCGGCTGGTTATCGGCACCAAATGGCTCTAATAATTCCAATTGTCTTGCTATGCTCATCTTAATATCATCGGAAGTTAATTTGTAATCTACCTTAATCTGCGGCACTAAAGGCTCCCCATTCAGCATTTCATTTGCTATGTTATTAATTCTTTCTCTCAAAATGGGAATTTTGTCACTTTTTATAGTTATTCCAGCCGCCAGCTCATGTCCTCCGAATTTTTCAAATAAATCACTGCATCTGCATAAAGCTTCATAAATATTAAAGTTACTTACACTTCTTGCAGAGCCCTTGCCGATTTTATCGTCTCTTGATATAAGAACAGCAGGCTTGTAATATTTATCTACAAGCTTTGATGCAACTATTCCGACTACACCTACATGCCAGTTTATATCATCCAGAACAATAATTTTTTGTGTATCAAAATCTTTAGTCTGCTCAATTTTAGCAATTGCACTATTGAGAATAGTACTTTCAATACCTTGTCTCTCCTTATTGTCAGCATCAAGCTTTTTTGAAATCTCCAAGGCTCTATCGCTATCTGTAGTTAGAAGAAGCTCCACACACAGCTCTGCATTGGCAATTCTTCCTGCTGCGTTTATTCTTGGTGCAATCATAAACGCTATGTTATAGGTGTTTAAGGGTTGTCTTCCAAGCTCACAAACTTCTAGTAAAGCGCTTAAACCAACATTCTGAGTATGCTTCATCAGTTCTAATCCATGCTTTACAATAGCCCTATTCTCATCAACCAAGGAAACAATATCTGCTATTGTACCAATAGTTACTATATCTAGTACTTTATCAGCCATTTCCTTATGACCAGCTTTATCAGTCAGTGCTGTTACAAGCTTATATGTTACTCCAACACCAGCCAGCTCTTTAAAGGGATAACCGCAATTGGGCTGATGGGGGTTTAGTATACTTACTACGTCAGGAAGCTCTTCACCGCACTCATGATGATCTGTTATTATCATATCAACACCTATGGACTTGGCATATTGAGCCACATCTGCTGAGCGTATTCCGCAGTCCACGGTTATTATTAAATCAATGTTATAACTGCTTTTTAAATGCTTTATTGCCTCTATGTTCAAACCGTAACCTTCCTCAAGGCGGTTTGGTATATAGTATGTAACGTCAGCACCTAGCTGTTTCAAAATTTGTACGCATATAGCCGTAGATGTAACACCATCTACATCATAATCACCAAATACACAAATTTTTCTTTTTACTTCTATTGCTTGTAAAATATAACTTACTGCTTTTTCCATACCCTTCATTAAATACGGGTTGTGGAGTTTATTAATATCAGGCTTAAGAAAATATTCTG
>CALGKJ010000205.1 GCA_937930535.1 uncultured Clostridia bacterium | reverse complement strand
AGCTTCAAAGCCGTTTTTGCCATAAAGCATAACTGCTTGATTCCAGTGATGCATATTTGTAAACTGCTTTTCAAAGAACCAGCTTTGTATTGGTGTAAGCTCTGTATCTCCCTTAACTGGTCCCTGCTCAACTTGTATAATATCTGCTTTTACAATTATACTAGACAGTTTTTCTATAGTTCTATATTGAAATATATCCTTTACTTCACATTTTAGACTGTATTTACCCATACGAGAAACTACCTGTATAGCCTTAATAGAGTCTCCGCCAAGCTCAAAGAAACTATCCCTTATGCCTATGCGCTCAACTCCCAATATCTCCTGCCACACTAAAGCAGTCTTTTCTTCTACATCATTTCTTGGTGCTGCATAGTCCTGACTTGTATATCTGTCCTTATCAGGCTCGGGCAGTGCCTTTCTGTCTATTTTCCCATTGGGTGTTAATGGCATATTGTCAAGCTTTACAAAATATGAGGGTATCATATATTCTGGCAAATACTCAGCTAGATATTCCCTTAGTCTGTGTATCTCAAGCTCTTGATTGCACACTATAAATGCGCATAAATACGTATCACCCTTCTGGTCATTTTTATCTATAATAAATGCTTCATTAATATCCTTATGATTTAAAAGCTGTGTCTCTATCTCACCCAGCTCTATTCTATATCCTCTTACTTTTACCTGATGATCTATTCTTCCTAAAAACTCAATATTCCCATCTGGAAGCCATCTTGCAAGATCTCCTGTATGATACATTCTCTCCTCTGGACTATAGGGATTGACTGTAAATTTCTCAGCAGTAAGCTCTGGCTTATTAAGATAGCCCCTGGCAAGTATATCTCCTGATACACATAATTCTCCTGCCACTCCTATAGGCGTAAGCTTATTAGTCCTATCCAGTATTAGCACTTGGGTATTGAGTATGGGCTTACCTATCGGTACTGTGTTATAATTGTCTATTCTTTCATCACATAAGAAGGTTGTGGTGCATATTGTTGTTTCTGTTGGACCATATGCATTAATATATACAACCTTATTATTCCATTTCTTTATTAGTTCTCGGTTTGCTGCTGAGCCGGCTGTTATAATTTTTTCCAAGGTTTTTATATTCTCAGGCTTTAAATTAACTAGATACGTAGGAGGCAGTGTAATTATATTTATTTTGTTGGTGTTTAAAAATTCTTCAAATTTTTCTGTATTGTCTATTATATAACGAGGAAGAATGTACAAGGCTGCTCCATTCAGCAAAGCCATAAGTATTTCCCAAATCGATGCATCAAAGGAGCTGCTTGCAAACTGGGCTATCTTGTCCTCTGGTTGTATTCCTAGGCTTTTACAGAAAAACTCTCTTAAATTTGAAACTCCCTTATGCTCTAGCAATACACCCTTTGGTTTTCCTGTAGAACCAGATGTATATATTACGTAGGCAATATCGCTGCTCTTATTTATAGAAGCTAAATTTTCATCAGCTTCTACGCTTAAATTCTCCTTCTGTATATCCAGAAGCATTCCCTTGAATTCAATATCCTCTGTTAAGCGATTTTGGGTTATCAAAATTTCAGCTTTACTGTCTTCAAGCATGTACTTGATTCTTTCTTTGGGGTAATGGGGGTCTATTGGAAGATAGACCCCTCCTGACTTAAATATTCCTATAATAGCTGTTATCAAATCAATAGAACGTTCCAGCATAACACCTACTATATTATCTGGTTTTACTCCCTTTCGCCGGAGTACTTCTGCAAGCTGGTTTGCCCTCTCGTTTAACTGTCTGTAGGTTAACTGCTCCTGCTCAAATACTACTGCGATATTATCTGGTGTCTTAGCTGCCTGCTCCTCAAATATCTGATGTATAGTTTTTTCCTTTGAATAATGTACTTTTGTATTATTAAATTCGTATAGTATATGATTTTTTTCTTCTTCTGATAGTATTTCTATCTGAGACATTTGTATATCTGGACAGTCTTCTGTTACTTCAAAGAAATTAATCATATGACCTACAATTTGTTTAATTGTACTTTCTCTAAAAAATCTGTTTTCATATTCGATTTTTACTTCTAAACTTGTATCATTTATTGAAAATGACATTTTAATATCAGCATTAACATAATCAAGAGCTTGTGAGCTATGGATACCCTCCAGCTCTACAATGGTATTAAACCGATATTTACCATCCTCCAAATGTAAATCTAAAAGTTCAGCAGTCTTGTATAAAGGATAATTCTGGTGTTTATCAACCTCTAGCACAGTATTTTTTATTTTACCCAAAACACTTCTGAAGGTGTCATTATCCTCAATACAGGTTCTTAGGGCTAACACGTTTTCTGCGAATTCACCTTCAATCTTTTGTTTGAATGCAGGCATACCTACAATAATGTCAGAATTACCAGTGTACTTATATAGTAAATACTTTACGCCTGCTAATAAAACCATATACGCAGCGTATTTTGATTTATTAGATAATTTATTTACTCTCTGACAAATTCCATCGGGTAATCTATAGCTTGCCGCGGAATACATATTTTTCTTAAGCTCAGAGACTGTATAATCTCTAGGGAACCCCCCCAGCACCACCTCGCCTTGCAGCTTGGTTGTCCAGTAAGTCTGTTCAGCTTTCCCTTTCTCTGTGACTAGCATAATGTTTTCTGAATACTTATCTAGCTTCATTTGTGTCCCTCCTGCGAACTTTTATATGTCTTTATTAAAGACGATATTACAACTACGTTGCACTATCGTGATTTTAACGAGTTCAGAAGGGGATTTATACCCCCCTCTGAAACTTATTTTATTTAGTATATTCACCCCGCTTATAGATGTGGAGGACTTCCCTTCTGACCATTCGTTAAAAGTTAAAATCTATATCCTCTGATATTACACTTTCTTTTTCTTGGTATTTACTTGTTAGTATCATATCATTCAGCTTGAGATTTGCATCTTGTATAATATAATCAATTATCTTTAAATAGTCATTTGCTATTCTTTCTACAGTTTCATTGCTAAATAGTTTAGTGCAGTATTCAAACTTAAAGGTCATATTATCTTCTACTTCGGACACTTCTAAGGTAAGGTCAAACTTAGAAACATTTTTCTGCATTTCATAAGGCTTCATGGTTATGTCAGACATTTTTATTTCACCGCTGCTTCCAACATTCTGTACAACAAACATTACATCAAACAATGGATTGCGGTTAAACTCTTTCTTTATATTCAGCTTGTCAACCAGTTCTTCAAATTGGAAGTCCTGATTTTGATATGCTTTTAAGGAGTTTTCCTTTACTTTATCCAGGAACTCATTAAAGGTCATTCCTCCTTCTGGTCGATTTCTCATAGCAAGAGTATTTACAAACATTCCTATGATGCCTTCAAGGTCTGCATGGGATCTGCCTGATATTGGGCTTCCCACTATTACATCCTCTTGACCGCTGTATTTTGACAGAAGTATATTGTACGCTGATAAGAGAACCATATACATAGTAGCTCCGCTTTGCTTTGCAATAGCTTCCAGCTTATCTATTCTATCCTTATGAATTGATATAAACAGGTTATCGCCTTCATAGCTTTTTATCTCTGGTCTTGTATAATCAGTTGGCAGATTCAATACCGGAATATCTCCATTGAATACATCCAGCCAGTATTTTTCCTGATTGCCGTAAGTGCCGTCAGCGATTCGGCTGTTTTGCCACTCAGAGAAATCCTTATACTGAATCCTTAGCGGTCTTAATTCTTCGCCATTATATAGTCTTCTAAACTCATCAATTAATACTGCCATAGATAATCCATCAGATATAATATGGTGCATATCATATGCAAGTATATGTTTGTCTTCGCTTAAGCTTATTACCTTTACTCTTAATAGCGGTGCATGGCTTAAATCAAAGGGACGTACAAAGCTTCCTAATAAAGCTGGTACTTCGTGTTCTTCTGCATTTACATAATCTATACTAAAGTCCGCCTTGTCATGAATTATTTGTACAGGCTCGCCTTCTATTATTTCAAAGGTTGTCCTCAAGGCTTCATGTCTCGCTATAAGCTTGTCAAATACCTTGTCAAACCTGTTTTTATCAAGGCTTCCGCTTATACTTACTGCATCAGGAGTATTGTAGCTTGTAGTTGCGTCTTCCTTTATATACAGCAGGAATAATCTCTTTTGTGCTGGTGATAGTGGATAGTAATCCTTCTTTGGTGCCGCTTCTATAGCAGAATAGCTTGTTTTCTCTGCCTTTTCTATATATAAAGCAATCTCTCTTACTGTAGGTGTACTGAATATTTCCTTAAGCGGTACTTCTATATTTAGTTCCTTGTGTATCTTGGAAGTAAGAGTAGTTGCCTTTAACGAATGTCCTCCCAGCTCAAAGAAGCTGTCGTTGATACCCACTCTTTCTACCTCAAGTATCTCCTGCCAGATTATTGCCAGCTTTTCTTCCACTTCATTTCTTGGTGCTACATATTCCGTACTGCTTTCTATATTGCCCTCTGGCTGGGGCAGATTCTTACGGTCTATTTTTCCGTTTGAGGTTAACGGCAGTTTGTCAAGATACATAAAATATGTTGGTATCATGTAGTCTGGAAGCTTGGTTGACAGATACTCTCGCAGCTCCTGTACTGTTATTTCATGCTCGGATACTATGTATGCACATAGATACTTGTTTCCTGACGCATCTGCTCTGTCGGTTACTACTGCATCCTTTATCAGCTCATGTAGCTGCAATTGACTTTCTATCTCTCCCAGCTCTACTCTGTAGCCTCTTATCTTTACCTGATGGTCTTTTCTTCCTAAAAATTCTATTGTCATATTGGGAAGCATTCTGCCCAAGTCACCTGTCTTATACATCATCCAAGGCTGATTCTTCGGATGAACCTCTGTACCTCTAAATCTATCTCTTACAAAGGCCGCTTTGGTCTTTTCCTCATTGTTCATGTAACCTCTGGCTACACCTACTCCGCCTATGCAAAGCTCTCCTGCAACTCCTCTTGGCAGTATGTTCATATTGTCATCAAGTATATAGAAGTAGTTGTTATCCATAGGTCTTCCGTATGGTACGCTTGATTGATACTCTGCTACCTTCTCTATTGGATAATATATTGACCATATAGTTCCCTCTGTTGCGCCTCCAAGGCTTATTGGTTTTGCATTAGGGAAGTACTCTTTGAGCCTTTCCGGCAGC
>CALGKJ010000204.1 GCA_937930535.1 uncultured Clostridia bacterium | reverse complement strand
CAAGCCTATTAAATTATATTCTATTTATGCACCACCTGAACATCCAAAGGGTACAGTTCACGAAACTAAAGCAATTGCGGAAGCTGCTGAATAGATCTGTAATAATATTATCAAAAATAATAATAAAACACCCTTCTATTGTAATGCTTAATTATTATAGAAGGGTGTTTTGTATATAACCATAAATGTAAATTTTTTACTGCTTCAATACGCCATGAGTAGACAAAAATAATATTTACTATTTTTCCCTATGCAGTTTGATGAGTTCAACCAATAGTTCAGCTGTAGTCACCAAATCCTTTATGTGCAAATGTTCTTCCAGCGTATGGGGCTTCTTTTCTCCGATACCAAGATTAACAGCAGTTATACCGTTTGCATTGAAGATATTTGTATCACTCCCACCGCCAGAAGCTGCTGTGTAAGGCTTAATAGACAGATTTTCGCAGGCTTTTTTGACCGTTTCAACAATTGCATCTGTCTCATTTAACTTAAAGGCACCATACATCCTTACTAAATCAATTTCTGTTTTCGCACCAAAGGCTTCAGCAGCCGCTTGGAAGCATTCTACCATGTGCTGTGACTGCTTATCCAATTTAGCATTATCAAGACTTCTTGCCTCTGCTTGTATTGTCAGCTCTGGCATAACAATATTGGTTACACTGCCTCCATTAATAACTCCAATGTTTGCAGTTGTCTCTTCATCGATTCTAAGTAGCTGCATTCTTTTAATGGCATCTGCCGCCACCATAACAGCACTAATGCCTTCCTCTGGTGCAACACCAGCATGGGCAGGCTTACCAATTATTTTAACATTCATTTTATCTTGTGCGGGTCCTTGGATAACTATTTGACCCGGTTCACCACCGCTGTCCAAAACAAATGCCTTCTTAGCAGAAAGCTTGCTGTAATCCATATTTTTAGCTCCATGAAGACCACCCTCTTCATAAATACTTAAGGCAATCTCAATATCGGCATGGGGAATATTGTTTTCCTTAAGCACTCTTAGAGCTTCCACAACAGCCGCTATACCTGCCTTATTATCCCCACCTAAAACAGTGGTGCCATCACTATAGATAACGCCGTCTCTAATAATAGGCTTAATATTTATTCCAGGTGATACTGTATCCATATGGCAGCTAAAAAGAATTGTTTCACCCGGTACTGTCCCTTCAAGCTTTGCAATTACATTTCCCGTATCACTGCCGACAATCTCACCTGCTCCGTCTACATATACGCATAAGCCTAAAGACTCTAACTCTTTAGCAATAAATTTTGCGAACTCACCTTCACTTTTAGTTGGACTTGAAATTTGAACGTATTGACAAAATGCATCAACTATTCGATTTCTATTAACCACATTTATACCTCCTCGTTAAAAAGCGAGACATCACTTAATGATGCCTCATGCTTTTTCATATTTATATAAAGTTTAACCTTACACCATGAATGCGCCAGGTCCTATTGGCCAACCTAATAAGTACCAAGCAACCATCAGCAGAGTCCATCCTAATAGGAACACTATTGAGTATGGAACCATAGATGAAATTAGTGTACCGATTCCTGTATCTTCATCATACTTTTGAGCAAATACAACGATTACTGCAAAATAAGACATAAGCGGTGAAATAATATTTGTTGTTGAGTCACCTATTCTATAAGCTAATTGAGTAAACTCTGGTGTAATACCAAGTCTTAGTAGCATAGGTACAAAGATTGGAGCCATTATTGCCCACTTAGCCGAAGCTGAACCGATAAACAAATTAATAAATGCAGCTACCACTATGAACCCTAAAACTAGCATCAAGCCTGTCAAGCCGATGGATTGAAGGAAATTCGCACCACTAACTGCTAGTATTATACCAAGCTTTGTATAACCGAAGTAAGCTACAAATTGTGCCGCTGCGAAAGCCAAAACCAAGTAACCGCCCATAGAAGCCATAGCCTTTGACATAAAGTTCACAATGTCCTTGTCTTTCTTAATGTTACCTGAAGCCATACCAAATGCAAGACCAGGAATTAAAAAGAACAATGCTATTGTTGGAACTAAGCCGTCATGAATATACGCATCTAATGTGCCATCCACCTTCAACCATGCATTTTGTGGAAGTGTTAGGAATAACATAACAGCAACTACTACTAATAAAGATAATCCTGCAGCAACTAAGCCCTTTTTCTCTGAAGCTGAAACTTCCATTGAATCAACTGTTTGTATGCCTTTATACTCACCAAGTCTTGGTTCAACAATTTTTTCTGTAACCCAAGTACCTAATATGGTGAGGAGAACTGTTGATGCCATCATGAAGTATAAGTTTGCAGTGGCCGATATTGCAACATCATAACCGCCAGCCTTTAAAGCCTCATTTGTTATACCTGCTAGAAGTGGGTCTATTGAACCTATTAACAGGTTTGCTGAGAAACCACCGGATACACCTGCAAAGGCTGCCGCAAGTCCTGCCAGCGGATGTCTCTTAAAGCTTAGGAAAACAATTGCTCCCAATGGTACAAGTACAACGTAACCTGCGTCGGAAGCAACGTTTGACATTATACCAGCGAAAACAACAACTGCTGTAATAAGTCTCTTAGGTGTACTTAAAACTAATTTCTTAAGTGCCGCACTAATTAAGCCGGTACCTTCAGCTACACCAACACCTAGCATAGCTACCAATACAGTACCTAATGGTGCAAATCCTGTAAAGTTCTTAACTGCGGAATTAATCATATATCGCAGCCCTGCTGGATTCATTAATGAGATTGCAGTTACTGTTGCGTCTGCTTTAGCTCTTGCATCGTAGTAACTAACTGAAACGCCGGTTCTAAATACAATTTCGGATACTAAAATTACAAGTAAAGACAATAACATAAATATTGTCACAGGATGTGGAAGCTTGTTTCCGCTTTTTTCTACTACATTAAGAAACTTGTTAAATAAACCAGTTTTCTTAGCAGTAATTTTTTTTGTACTCATAGTTTTCCCCCTTGCTCGTATTTAATTTATAATTCCTATTTTTTATTATACTTGCAAAACTGGGGAAAATGATTTTTATCACATTTTTCTCTGAAAGAAAATTAAAAGTTGTTTTATGTCCGCTTCCCTAAATATACTTATATCTATTTTTAGGACGTCCAAGCTGACCATAGACAGGTATAACCTCTAGCTTCTCTATCTTCAGCAAATACTGAACATATCTGTGAACAGTCTGATAAGCTAAATTAACTCCGCTGGTTATCTCTTCAATGGTGAGGCTTTCATTCTGTTGTCTAAGATAATCGCTGATAATACTCAATGTTGCCGGACTAATACCCTTGTCTACAAAAGCACTCTGACTATCCTCTGCTATCTTTTTTTGTATCTCATTTATTTGAAGATTGACTTTTATTCTTGCGATAAGATCCGGTGCCTTTATGGGCTTAATTGCAAAATCAGTGGCTCCTACTTCCATGAAACGGTCTGATACCTCTTGCCTCTCATCTACCGTCAATACCAATATAGAAATTGCCGAAAAACGGTCTCTGATTTTTTTCACAGTAGTCAGCCCATCCCAGCCAGGCATATGATAATCTACAATAACCAGATTGGGTTGGTGCAATTTACATAGCTCATAACCATCTTTTCCATTTGTCGCTTTAAAGGTTTTATAGCCTCCAAATGAACAAATCTCCTGAATTGTAAAAAGTATATCCTCTTCATCATCTACAATAACAATTTTATAGGTGTCGATGGTCTTCATCCTCATTCCTCCTAACAGCTTCAGAATGTTCTGCTTCTCTCATTTCCGGGAAAAATACAGTTACTACCGTTCCTTTGTTAACTTCACTTTCTATATCTATCTTGCCATCATTTTCTTCTATAATCTGCTTAGCAAAGGGCAAACCAAGCCCCGAGGTTTTACCGGTGGAATAGCCTATTTCCCATATCCTAGACATTTCCGCAGGTGCAATTCCTATTCCATTATCGCATATTGAAATTCTTAAACCTTTTTCAACAACTCTTACCTCTATAACAATGTTTTTAAACTGATGTCTATATGGTGCTACGATTGCATTTTCAAGTATATTAATGATTGCTCTTACCACACGTACTTTGTTAACCAAAACCTTCGGCAGGTCTTTATCATAATGTATCTCTATTGTTAATTTATCATCCTCTGTAGGAATTTGAGCCCGTATGTAATTAATCAGCTCTTCAGGGTTCACAAGCTGTCTTGATGAACCGTATAAAAAGCTGGACACCATTTCATTCATTTTCTCAACAGCACCCTCAATCCGCTGAGAATAAACCTCTATTTTGGATATATCCTTACTCATAGCCAGAAGAGAATTTAGACCTCTTATGGTAACTAAAGGGGTCTTTAAATCATGGGCGAGCAAATTTATCTCCTGATAGATACGATTCTCTATAACCTTCGATTTCATTAACTGCAATTCTCTTTCCTTTTTATAATTTTCCCTTACTATGCTGATATTCTGCGCATAGCTTCTGAATAAAATCGTTGTTATTACAGCCGCAAAAGCAAAGGGCAAAAAGAACGAAAATCCAATAAAGTTCAGCATTGGTGCGCTATTGATATATGAACCTGTTATCTTAATGCTTACCGGAATGTCACTTAGTCCAAAATAGTACATGGAGAATATCGGCATGATATTTAGCCACTGGAATGCAAAAAATACTTGTACGGATACTACAGCAAGCTGTATAAAGTAAGTACTATTAATAGGGTTTTTTCTAACAAGTATTATTATGAATGCCAAGGAGGTTAATACAGTCACCGGCTCCCAAGGAAAAGAGTAGACTTTAGCCACAAAACCATTTACAACAACAAAGATGGCTGTCAGTAGCATCAAAAGAGTAAATGACGACCAATTGTTATTCTTCCTAACCAAATTAATAGCCATTGCGCTGCTTAAAAAAATCAGTGAGCTTAAAACAGCGGAGATAATACTGCTGTAGGCTGATGAAATGATTAAATGTCCGCTATCTCCTTTAATTACAGCCTCCCTGATTTTTACAATGATGTCAAACCATATGTTTTCAACAAACAATGGGAACGCAAGACTAGCTATGGATAAGCCCACGGCATAGAGCACATATTTATTTTTTATGCTCATTTTCTCTATCATCATTCAGCCACCTCTTTTATCTATAATCTATCAGTCTATTGTATTAACGAAATGCCGATGCAAAGGGCTCAGAGATACCTTTAATGTCTCTGACCAAGGTTAAGGGCACCTGATACTTATTTGACAGATCAGATAAATAATTATCCTCGTCTGCTGAAACGGTGGCTATTATGTATTCACTTTCCTTACATGTCATATCCAGCAGGGTATCTGTATTTCTATTTCTTCTATGATTTCCGCCTAAATATACAGTGATTATAGTTACATCATTCTTTCTAAGACTTGCCAATAATGCCTCTATGCGCTTCTTCTCTTTGTCAAAGGCGATTCCATGCAGTTTTTCTCCTAACTCGCTAAAGCCTACTACAAAAACTACTGTGTTAATCCCTTCCAAATCAGGCTCAAGAGCCTGGGGCATAAAGAAATTATGAATCATCAATTTATTGGCGATATCCTTTACCAGATATGTATCTGTACTTTGCCCAGCCGAAGTGATTAAAACCGTTTCTTTACCAATAGGCTGAGGCAAGGAGGGTATACTGTCGGCTTTATTAGATAACTTTTGGTCTACGTTGTGCGGAAGCCAGATAACAAAGACAATAACTAATATACCAACTATACCTTTAAATATCTTAGCCTTCACTCTTAATCTCCCTCCAAAACTCTATTTTTTAACCTCTAACAAATCTAGCTGCTCCAATGAGTCTTCTCCAGTTAAATATGAGGTGTAGCCTGTAACGTTCTTTCTGGCTCCTATAATCGGCATGGTGTGTACCAGTGGGATTGAAGGCATATCGCTATTTATGATTTCTTGCATTTTTCTGTAGAGACTCCTTCTAAAGCCCTGATCACTGACTTGTCTGGCTTGAGTCAGCAGAATATCAACCTCTTTATTCTTATAAAAAGAATAATTTGTTGCAAGTCGCGACTTAGTGTTTTCTGATGAAAAAAGTGTATACAAGAAGTTATCAGGATCTGCATAGTCCCCATTCCATCCCATCAATGCCATCTCATGCTCACCTTCCTTGATTCTTTCCATGTATTCCTCCCATTTAAGGATCTCTATTTCCACCTTTATATTTCCTTCGCCAAGGCTTTTCTGTATAAATTCGGCTAATAACATTGGTTTGGGAAAATAAGTTCTTGGTGAGTCCATAACCCACAGCTTTATAGTAAAGCCATTCGTATAGCCTGCTTTTTCTAGCAGTTTTTTCGCCGCTCCCACATTGTAGTCATTATAGGATATATTCTCATGATGACCCCAAATAAGAGGTGGTACAAAGGTACTAGCAGGCCGTCCATAATTATTAAAAATGTCATTTATCATTTGTTCTTTATTTATCAGATGAGCAATAGCTTGCCTTATCTCCTTTTTTATCAAGGGTTCCTTTAAGTTATTCAAAGCCAGATATCCAATGTTAAAGTATGGTCTCATATATATTTTAAGCTCTGGATTGTTTTGGATATTTCCCAAATCATCAAGGGTCAAATTATCAGCTAAGTGGATGCTTCCTGCCGCTAGCTGTGATACTCTTTCTCTGTTGGAAGGTATCACTCTAAATTCAATTTCATTCAGCTTCGGCTTAGTTCTCCAGTAACTATCATTACGTTCCAATATAATTGCCTGTTTTCGAGTCCAAGATTGAAATTTAAATGGACCAGTACCCACCGGATGTTCGCTGTACTTTTCATTATATTTCATGATGGCAGCTTGGCTGGCTATTCCAAAGGGAGGCATAGTCAAAGTGTCTAAGAATGGTGCATAAGGCTTTTTTAGTATAATCTCCAAGGAATAATCAGAAAGTGCTGTTACACTCTTGACGATGCCCGGAAAACCTCCAAAAGTATAATTCCAATAGCTGAAGTGTCCAGTATGATAAGGACTGTTGGAATTCATCCAGCGTTCAAAATTGAAAACCACAACATAAGCATCAAATTTTGAACCATCATGGAATTTAACGTCCCTTCTTAATTTAAAAACCCATTTCAGTCCATCCTCGCTGGATTCCCAACTCTCAGCCAAGGAAGGAATAAGCTCCCCACTATCTTTTTCATAAGCAACCAAAGTATCATAGATATTTGTAGTCACTTTAAAGGATTCAGACTCAGTAGTAATAGCCGGATCCAAACTTATAGCATCATTTGCCCTTCCAACGATAAGTCTTTTAAAGCTAGGGGTACTGCCAAGTTTATTCTTTATAGAGCTAAATAATTCATCATTGTTTAAGGCTAATAGTAGTACTACTAAGCTTACAATAATAATAATAGATAAAGCAACATTTCTTTTCATTAGCCAATACCTCAACTTAGATTATATTTTTTTAACTCTAAACCTAAGTATTATTCCATATTTTTATAGGAATATACCCCATAAATTACATCCATATCTCGCTTGCTGATATGGATGTAATTCGACTGCCTCAACATGTGTTGAGTAGCCAAAAACGATATCCTTAAGACCTACAGCCAAGACACTCTAATAACTTATCAATACCGGTTTATAGTCCTCAGGCAATTCTTCTTCACTTAAAAATTTGAAATTGTCATCATTCAGTATTGGTATAAATATTTCGTATGGAATCCTAGAAAACTCGCAGGCATAATTGCTGGCTCCGAACCACTTACCCTCTATGCTGCTCAAATTTAAACCTCTAGCAAATTTTGTATAGTTTGAGCAATCATGAACTGCTAAATCCCAGTTTTCTTCATCGGCTAATTTCATGAATTTCAGAGTTAATTCCCTGCTCCAAATTGGAGATATATAGCCTAGCCTTGCAATATACATATTTTCCCCATAATAATTGTGTATGTTATTCTCATTTAAATGTAATTCTGCACAATTGATAAAATCAAGTTTTGTGTCCAAGATTGCTTGCTTTTTCTTAAAAAATGCTTCAAAAAACTCAGGAGTCATCGGAGTTTCGATACCTACATTTTTAATATATTTTTTCGCCATTCCAATATTTTCAATAACTTTGTCTGAACACTTAGAAGCACCTAGGTTGAAACGTATCTCGTTAAGACCGGCTTCACCTAATGCTTTCAGTGTCTCTTCTGTAGCTAAAGTGCCATTTGTGTATAAATGCTGGTGAATCTGAGCATCACTAAACTTCTTTATAACCGAATAGTATTTTTCAATTTCCATGAATGGCTCTAAATAAACGTAAGAAATGCCAGTGGGTTTTTGCTGGATGGAAAGTAGTAAATCAATATCCTTTTCATAAAATTTAGTACCCCCAATTTCCCACATATCTTCGCCAACGGTCGGAATATGTTCTAGTTGTCCATAATTATAACAGAACTTACACTCTAAGTTGCATTTATTCGTTTTCCTGATTGCACTCAAGCCAGTGCCTATCAAACAAGAACGACATCCTTTGGGGAATTTGTTTTCATTTCCCACAAAAAAAGTTCTATTTTCCAAAGTTTTTAAATTTGTAATATTTGACATTAACGTATCATTTCTATGATCTATCGCCGCCTCAATTTGTGCAAAGGTAGAGTAAATGATTTCTTCATGTTTTGTGCTAAGCTCCTCTTCCTCAGTCAATTGCGAAAAAAAATCAAACCATATCAACGCATCATTCTTTGAAATTTTCATATGTGTCCTCCTCAAATTAATCCTCTTGAAGACTTGATTCAAATCTTCTTGTTATGTTTTTTGATGAGAGTACCATCTCCACATGTACAATATATTAATGTTAACATCAATCATATTCCCTTTCAATATACTTTCTATATGCTTATTAGTCGAGTCAGCGGCTTCCGATGAAACATAATCATGTATTATGTGCCCAATTATAATATGAATCCCATGCCCATGATTCCTCATCCTGGATCTGAACACAAACTTCACTTCCTTTCGAATACAATTCTACATAAAAGTATCTATTCCTTCATCTTTATTTCACATCCATATCTATTAATAATTCATATAGTACTTTTTATTTTGCCAAAAGATGCATCCCTTGACAAAAGATGCAACGAAATGCACTTCCTTGGGTAAGCGCAAAACCTTAGAGTGCATTCTAAACTTCTACTTGCCATGAGATAATACATCCATAACAAGGAGGTGTTATGGATGAGTGAAAAAGAATGGAAAGAGGCTATTGAAGAGTGCCGTTCTAGTGGCATGAACATTAA